>JBJTJS010000232.1:0-8675 GCA_046096085.1 bacterium | reverse complement strand
CCCCGAGACCGCGCTCGCCTTCGCGCGCGAGGCCAAGCGCAAGGCCGCCCGGGCGGCACCGGTGCGCGAGGCCGTGGCGCTCGCGGCGTACGCGTCCGGGGACTACGCGGAGGCCCTGTCGGAACTGCGCGCGGTCCGACGCATGACCGGAGATGACGCGCACGTCCCGCTCATGGCCGACTGCGAACGCGGCCTGGGCCGTCCGCGCAAGGCGCTCGAACTCCTCGCCTCCGTCCCGGAGGACTCGCTGCCTCCGGAGGCGCGGGTGGAGGCGCGCATCGTGGCGGCGGGCGCTCGGCGAGATCTCGGGCTGCTCCTGCTGCAGGTGCCGGCCCTCAACAGCCGGCGAACCGACCTGGCCATCGCAAGGCTGCGCTACGCGTACGCCGACACCCTGGCGGAGCTCGGGAGGACGGACGAGGCGGCGCTGTGGTTCGAGCGCGCCATGGCGGCGGACCCGGAGGCCACGACGGATGCGGCCGATCGCCTCGCCGAGCTCCAGGGCGTCACGTTCGGCGACGACTGGGACGACGAGGACGTCAGCGGCTGACCTGGGCGGCATCCCCGGACGTGGATCCCGGTCCTTCCGACTGGTCGAGCCAGCGGCTGATGCCGGCGACGTTGGCCGCGGTCGAGGACAGCACCTCCCACTTGGCCACCGATTCCTCGTCGGTCCCCGCAGGGATGGCGAGGGGCTCACGCTCCTTGACCATGGCGACGGCGTGGTCGAGGTCCATCTCCATCGCGCGCGCCTCGCGGACGAGCTCCACCCAGCGGATGAGCACTGCCTCGGACCTCTCGAGCACCTCCTCCACCTCGGTGACCGGCCCGTAGTGGCTGAACAGCAAGCGCGAGGGTGCGATCTCCCGCATGCGTCGCATGGAAGCCAGGGCGAGTTCCAGGTCGAAGTCAGGCGGCGGGGTCGCCGGCCGAACGTCGGCCGTCTCAGGGATGTAGACCCCCGCGGCATCGCCGCAGTACAGGTCGCCGGTCTCCGAGTCGACCAGTCCCACGTGGTGCGAGGCGTGGCCGGGTGCGTGGAAGGCATCGAGCCGACGACCGCCACCGAGGTCCACGGTCCCGACGTCGCCGAGGGTGACGACGCGATCGGCCTCGGTGGGCCGAAGGTCCCCGAAGAGCTCGTCCCTCACGGGGCCGAAGACGCGGTGCGCGCTCCGGACGAGCTTCTCGGGATCGACGAGGTGCCGAGCTCCGCGCTCATGGACGACGATCTGCGCGTTCGGGAAAGCCGCCGCGATGTCTCCGACGCCTCCTGCGTGGTCGAGGTGGATGTGCGTGACGACGACGGTGGCGAGGTCCGCGGGCCCCACGCCGAGTTCGGCTAGGGACTCCACCACGGTGGGTGCCGAGAGCGCGGTTCCGGTCTCCACCAGGCAGGGGCGATCGGCCCGGATGAGGTACCCCGCGGTGATGCCGCGGTAGCCCCCCATGAGCGTGTCGATCTCGAAGACCTCGCTGCCCCGGGCCGTGATCGTGTCCACAGGTACCTTCCCCGGCAGTCGTCCCCAGCCCGCGGTCGCGGGCGTCGGCGACCTCCTGTGCGGGCCATGCTAGGCGCCCGCCGAACCAGGGGAGGCGCCCATGCCCAAGTCACCAGGATCCGAGACCGCATCGACCAACGCCGTCATCGTCGAGGGCCGCATTGCGGGCATCGAATGTCGCACCATGCCCAGCGGGGACGAGGCGGTGACGTTCCGCGTGGTCGTGGAGCGCCCTGCCCGCGATCGCGGGCCCTCGGGCCGCGTCACCGTCGATGCGCTGGACTGCGTGTGCTGGCGCGCCGACGTGCGCCGCCGAGTCGAGGCCTGCGAGGCGGGCGCCCGCGTACGCGTCGAGGGGGTGCTGAGGCGGCGTTTCTGGCGTGCGGGCCCGGCCGCGGCGTCGCGCGTCGAGGTGGAGGCCAGGAGGGTCATCCTCGTGCGCTGACGCGTGCGACCATGTCCCGGTGACCGCGCAGGGAGCCCCCGAGGGGACCGCCTACGAGTGGTACCACCGCGCCCTGGAGCTGCTCGAGCACGGCGACTCCGACGCGAGCCTCGTGCTGCTCGACCGCGTCCTCGCGGAGGATCCGCGCTCGACATCGGCGCGGGAGGCACGGGCGCGTGCCCTCTTCGACTCCCGGCGCTTTGATGAGGCCGCGACGGCGTTCGGGGACCTCGCCGAGGCCACCCCCGCCGACGACTTCGCCCACTACGGCCTGGGGCTGAGCCTGTGGCGCCTGCAGAGGTTCCGTGTCGCGGAGGACCACCTCGCCATGGCCGTGGTGATGCGCCCGGACCGCGACGACTACCGCGCGGCCCTCGACCAGGTCCGCGCCACCCTCCGAGCCCGGCGCAGCGCCGGGCTGCCACCCGAGGGCCCCCCCGACCCCTCCTCGGCCGCGCCATGAGCGAGGGCCCGGCCGAGGGGACGATCCCCTGCGCGGCGTACGACGTCGCCCTGCTCGACCTCGACGGCGTCGTGTACATCGGGCCCCACGCCGTGGACCACGCGCCGGACGCCCTCGCGAGGGCACGCGAGTCGGGGATGAGGCTGGGGTTCGTCACCAACAACGCCTCCCGCACGTCCGCGGAGGTGGCTGCCCACCTGGTCGAGCTCGGGGTGCCTGCCGAGCCCTCGGACGTCGTGACCTCGGCGCAGGCCGGCGCGCGACTCGTCTCCGACCGATGCGCGCCGGGGAGCCGCGTGCTCGCCGTGGGCGGCCCGGGAGTCGCGGTCGCGCTGGAGGAGTACGGACTGAGGCCGATCGACGCGGTCGACGGTGGAGCCGTGGCCGTGCTGCAGGGCTTCGGGCGAGACGTGGGGTGGCGCCAGCTCGCGGACGCGAGCCTGGTCGTCCGCGGCGGTGCCTTCTGGGTCGCCACGAATCTCGATGCCACGCTTCCGGTTCCCGGGGGCAGGGCGCCGGGCAACGGAATGCTCGTGGCGGCGGTGGCCGAGGCGGCGGGTCGGCGGCCCGACGCGGTGGCGGGCAAGCCGCACGCGCCCCTCATGAGGGAGTCGGTCGATCGACTGCGCGCGGAGCGTCCGCTGGTCGTGGGGGACCGTCTCGACACCGACATCGCCGGGGCGGTGGGACTGGCGATCCCGAGCATGCTCGTGCTCACGGGTGTGACCGATGTGCCGACGCTGCTGGCGGCGACGCCGGACCGGCGCCCGACGTACGTCTCGAGCGATCTGCGGGGACTCCGCGAGTGCCAACCGCGGGTCGTGCAGGTGGCCGAGGACGAATGGTCCGCGCGCGCATCGCGGGCCCGCTCGTCCGGCGGCGTGCTGGAGGTGTCGCTCGCTCCCGGACGCGAAGGGTGGGAGGACGCCGTGCGCTGCGCCTGCGCTGCGGTGTGGGGCACGCCAGGTCTCGATGCCGACGCCGCCGCAGGGTTGCTGGCAGCCTCGCGGCCCTGAGCGCGCACCGGGGTCCGGCCCGGGCGGGAGTAGGGTACGGCCCAGGCTTGGCGCTCCCCGGGAGGTTCTCGTGATCGATTCAGTGAAGCCGTACCTCGACATGGCCGCGGGCATCACCCAGGCCACGGTGGCGAAGGCGGTCGAGAGCGCGCAGGGCGTCATCGCGCGCAATGGGGTCCCGGGTTCGGACGTGCTCGATCAGGCCCAGATCGGGTCGCTGGGGCTGGTCTCCATCAACCTCGGGACCGACCAGGACTTCCAGGACGATCACGGGGCCGAGGCGGCCGAGGAGGGCGCCAGCGGCAAGGAGGCGGGCAAGAAGGGCGGCAAGGCCGGCGTCAAGAAGGCCGGGGGGAAGAAGGGCAAGCGGAAGGGCAAGGCGAAGGCCGAGGAGGACGCCAGCGGCTCCGATGTGCTCGACCAGGCGCAGATCGGGTCCATGGGGCTGCTGTCGGTGAACCTCGGTGGTCGCCAGCGGCTCGTTGACGACCACGGTGCCGAGGCCGGGGCCGTCCTCGAGGCAGAGGTGGCATCGCTGCGCGCCGATGTCGCGCGCCTCGCCGAGGCCCTGGTCGCGATCGGGATCGTGGAGTTGGAGTACATGGAGACGGTCCCGCGTCGCGCGACCCGCAAGCGCGCCAGCCGCGCGCGCACGGGGAGGAAGGTCGCCGCCCGCAAGGCGCCGGCGAAGGCACCGGCCAAGGCGGCGGCGAGGAAGGCTGCGCCGGCGAAGGCGGCGCCTGCGAAGGCGGCGGCCAAGGCTGCGGCGAGGAAGACTGCGGCGGCGAAGCCGACTGCGGCCAAGAAGGCGGCGGCGAAGGCTGCGCCTGCGAAGGCGGCGGCGAGGAAGACTGCGGCGAGGAAGACTGCGGCGAGGAAGGCACCGGCCCCGACTGCGGCGAGGAAGGCACCGGCCCAGACTGCGGCCAGGAAGGCCCCCGCACGCAAGGCCCCCGCACGCAAGGCCCCCGCACGCAAGGCTCCCGCACGCCGGCGTACCTCGTCCGACGACTGACCCAGCCGCGGGTGTGTCCTGTCCCGGTTCCCGAGGGAAACCGGTCGAAAGGGGTGCGGGAATCCGCCGGTTTCTTCCGGTAAACGAGGGGGTAGCGTGGTGGCTCCAGGAATTTCCTGGCATCAGGAGCACCCCGGCAGGAGGTCCCGACGTGGCCGCGATCGATGACCTGCGCCCCTACCTCCAGCTTCTCGCGACCCTGACCGAGGCCACCGTGGCGAAGGCTGCGGGCGCCGCCCAGGGCGTGGTCTCCCAGGGAGCCACGACCGGCTCCGAGGCGACCCGGCGGTGGGAGCAGATGAGCGAGGCTGGCCTCGACCCCGATGCCCTCGCAGCGCTGGTGCGCGACGAGGTCGACCGGGTCGCCCGCCGCATCGGGTTCGTGCGCGAGGACGAGCTCGCCGTGCTGCGCCGGCAGGTGGAGCGACTCGAGGAGGAACTCGAGCAGGCGCGCCAGGACGCCGCGGCCGCGAGCATCGCCGCGGCCTCGGCCGCCCAGGCCGCATCCGAGGCCAGCCGGGCGACCCTGGCGGAGTCCGTGGTGGAGTCCAGTCGCCGCATCGCGGACGTGGCCGGGGCACTGGAGAGCGTGACCGGCCTCAGCGGCGGACCCTGGGGGCGCGTGGCACGCGACTTCGCGGCCTCGGCGGCGAGCATGGTGGCGTCCATGGGCGCACCCTCGGCCGGCACCGCGTCGGCCGGGAAGTCC
Source organism: bacterium (assembly GCA_046096085.1). Classification (GTDB taxonomy): domain Bacteria; phylum Actinomycetota; class Actinomycetes; order S36-B12; family S36-B12; genus Mxb001. Next base: position 3,525 of record JBJTJS010000232.1, on the reverse strand, counting down.
CGCGCGGGGCGCACCGCGGCCGGGGACTCGCCGGACGCGACGCCCCCCGGAGCAGAGGCCCCCGGTGCGAGGTCGGCCGGTGCGAGGTCGGCAGGGTCGAAGGGCACGGCGTCGAAGGGCACGGCGTCGAAGGCGGCGGGGGCCGGCAAGAAGACCGGGGCAGGCAAGAAGGCCGGGAAGAAGGACTCCGGCTCCAAGCGCGCCAAGGAGTCGTCGTGACGTGGCCGGTGCAGGAGGACCTCCCCCTCGAGGTCCCGACGTCGCTGCCGCCGGTCGAGCCGACCGGCGATCCCAGGGTCGATGCCGCCCTGGACCGGCTCGCGGAACTGGACGGCGCCCCTGTCCCGGAGCACGTGGAGGTCTTCAGCGACATCCACGTGCGCCTCACCGGCGCTCTAGCGGACCTCGGCGACGGCGTCCCGGGCGGTGCTGACGAGACGCCCGAGGTCGCTGAGCGGGACGGCTCGGCCGACCTGACGGCGAGTCCGCTCGACGATCTCGCGTGACGCGACGCAGGCTCGACGCGGAACTCGTGCGCCGGGGCCTGGCGCGGTCCCGCGAGCAGGCGCGGCTTCTCGTGGAGCAGGGCAGGGTCCGCGTGCAGGGCGCCGCCGCCTCGAAGCCCGCGACGATGGTCGACGACTCCGCTGCGGTCACGGTGGAGGTCGACCTGGACGACCCGGGCTACGCCTCGCGGGGCGCATGGAAGCTGGCCGGTGCGCTCGAGCGCATGGGCGGCCCGCCGATCGACGGTCGGCGGTGCCTCGATGCCGGCGCGTCGACCGGCGGCTTCACGGACGTTCTGCTGCGCGGGGGTGCGGCACACGTGGTGTGCGTCGACGTCGGCTACGGGCTGCTCGATTGGCGCCTGCGGACCGATCCCCGCGTCACCGTCATGGACCGCACCAATGTCCGCCTCATGCAGCCGGGGGACCTGCCGTACTCCCCTGAACTCATCGTGGCGGACCTGTCCTTCATCTCCCTCGAACTCGTCCTCCCGGCCCTGGTCGCCTGTGCCGCCGGGGGCGCCGACATCGTCCCCATGGTGAAGCCGCAGTTCGAGGTGGGACGCGACCTCGTCGGCGAGGGAGGAGTTGTGCGCGACCCGGCCCACCGGGCCGAGGCGGTCCGTAGGATCGCGGGGACGGCGTACCGCATGGGGTGGGGAACCCAGGGTGTCGCGGCGAGCCCGCTCCCGGGCCCGAGCGGCAACGTGGAGTTCTTCCTCTGGCTGCGCCGTGGCGCGCCGGCACCCGATGCCCGGCGCATCGACCAGACGGTGGAGGCCGGTCCATGAGCTATCCAGAGCGCGCCGTTCTCCTCGTCACCAATTCCCGCCGCGAGGAGGTCCGCGCCTTCGCCGTGGAGGTGTCGCGCGCGCTCGTCACCTCGGGCATCTCCGTGCGCATGGGCACCGATGAGATCGAGGAGTTCCGGGAGCGCGCCGGCTCCGCGGTCCCCGGATGGATGCCCGTCGATGCGGGCGAGCACGGAGCCGACGGCTGCGAGCTCGTTATCGTGCTCGGGGGCGACGGGGCGATCCTGCGGGGCGCGGAGCGGGCCCGGGGCAGCGGCGTGCCGCTCCTCGGCATCAACCTCGGCACCGTCGACTTCCTGGCCGAGGCCGAGAGGGAGGATGCCGACGACGTCGTCCGCGCGGTCGTGCAGCGTGCCTGGCAGGTCGAGGAGCGGACCACTCTCGACATCGCCGTTCACCTGCTCGGGGGCGAGACCCACCGCACCTGGGCGCTCAATGAGGTGAGCATCGAGAAGGCCGCCCGTGAGCACATGGTGGAGGTCCTGGTCGAGATCGACGGACGCCCGGTGTCGCGATGGGGCTGCGACGGCGTGGTCTGCGCGACCCCGACCGGCTCCACGGCGTACGCCTTCTCCGCAGGCGGCCCCGTGGTGTGGCCCGAGGTGGAGGCGCTCGTGGTGGTCCCCATCAGCGCGCACGCGCTCTTCGCTCGACCGCTGGTCGTGTCCCCGTCGAGCACGATCGCACTGGAGCTGCCGGACGCCTCGGCGAACGCCGTCATGTGGGCGGACGGGCGCCGGTCCTTCGACCTGCCCAGTTTCGCGCGGGTGGAGGTGCGTCGCAGTGGCGACCCGGTGCGCCTCGCCCGACTGCACCGCGGGCCGTTCGCCGACCGGCTCGTCGCCAAGTTCGACCTGCCCGTGCAGGGGTGGCGAGGCCGGAGGTGATCGTCAGCCTGGCCATTCGAGGGCTCGGCGTCATCGAGGACGCCGAGGTGGACCTCGGCCCTGGCCTGACCGCCATCACCGGGGAGACCGGGGCGGGCAAGACGATGGTCCTCAGTGGGCTCGCCCTCCTGCTCGGCGAGCGCACCGATGCGGGAATCGTCCGCGTGGGCCACGAGAGCGCGCTCGCCGAGGGCCGGTTCGACGTTCCGGAGGATCAGCGCCCCGCGGTGGAAGCGATCCTCGACGACGCGGGCGGGGCCTGGGATGCCGACGGCACCCTCCTAGTGGCGCGCACGGCCTCGGCCGAGGGGAGGAGCAGGGCTCACCTGGGCGGACGCAGCGTTCCCGCGGGCACCTTGAGGTCCGTGGGAGCACTTCTCGTCGCGGTCCACGGCCAGGACGACCAGCACCGACTTCTGCACCCGGCTGAGCAGCGAAAGTCCCTCGACCGCTACGCGGGCGGGGCGATGGCGGAGGCCCTCGCGGCGTACCGGGAATGCCACGCCGCCCTCCTCGACATCGACCGTCGGCTGCGCGAGATCACCGACCATTCCCGCGACCGCGCGCGGGAAGCCGACGAACTGCGGGACGTGCTCGCCCTCATCGACGACGTGAGGCCCCAGCCCGGGGAGGACGAGGCCCTGCGCAGGGAGAGCGATCGACTCCTGCACGTCGACGAGATCGTCCAGGCCGTCGCCTCCGCGCACGCGGAGCTCGTGGAGCGCGAGGACCTGGGAGCGTCGGGGCTCGTCGCCCAGGCCCGGGCCGCACTCGACCGGGTCGCGGGTCGCGATCCGCATCTCGCCGGGGCGGGGGAACGCCTCGAACGCCTGCGCACGGAGCTCGACGATGTCGCGGTCGACCTGTCCCGCTATCTCGCCGACCTCGATGCCGACCCGGCCCGGGCCGCGAAGGTGCAGGAGCGCAGGGCCGCGCTGGCAGGCCTGCGTCGCCGCCTGGGCCGGCTCGTGCCCGAGGGAGTCGACGTGGCCGACTGGCGGACCGACGCCGAGGCCCGTCTGGCCGAACTGGACGACGACGACCGGAGCGTCGAGGAACTGCGCCAGCGGCGGGCGAAGGAGGCCCGGCGGGCGGGAGAGCTCGCGATGGGCCTCAGCGGGATCCGTCGCTCGGCGGCGGCCGAGCTCGCCGATCGGATGACCGAGGAGCTGTCGGCCCTGGCGATGCCCTCGGCCCGGCTCTCCGTCGAGGTCACCCGCCGCACCCGTCCCGGGGACTGCGTCGTCGAGGTCGACGGGCAGGCTGCCCCGGCCGACCGACACGGGATCGACGACGTGGAGTTCCTGCTCTCCGCGCGCC
>JBJTJS010000231.1:0-3027 GCA_046096085.1 bacterium | reverse complement strand
CCATGCCACCGGGAAGATCAATGGGGGCCAAAGCAGTGCGGAAGGTGTACTGCACCGGCGAGACGTAGCGCAGCGCCTCCTCGGTCATGGCGGGGATGAGGTCGTGGTTGACCGCCACTTCGGCGAACTGGTCACGATGCTCCATGAGGACCTGGGTGCCGGCGCCCAGCAGGTTGACGGTCGTTTCGAATCCCGCAAGCAGGATGAAGGAGGCCGTGCCGACGATGTCGCGGTCGGGGAGGGTCTCGCCGTCGAGCTCGACCTGGGCGAGGGTGGACAGCAGGTCATCCTCGGGCGAGCGGCGACGCTGATCGAGCAGGCGGGAGAGGTAGGTCGTGAGCTGCTCGGACGCGGCGTCCATCGAGCGCGCATGCCCGAGGCTTCGCGGGCGGTCCAGCCCCGCGGCGAGGGTGTTGCCCCACCGGGTGAACGTGTCTCGGTCGTCGAAGGGCACGCCGAGGATCTCGCAGATGACCGCCATGGGCAGCGGGGACGCCCAGTCGCGCACAAGGTCGACCGGACGGTCGCCCGGCAGTGCGTCGACAAGGCGCTGAGCTACCCGGTCGGCGGCATCGCGCCACGACTGCATCACGCGGTGCGTGAAGGCGGGCTGCACGAGCCTGCGGATGCGGGTGTGGTCGGCGCCGTCCTTGGTGATGATCGCGTCGAGCAGGGGATCGATGCGGTCTGCGGGCGGCATCGGGCCCAGGAGGATCGCCTCGAGCAGATTGCGGGCCTCGGGGATGTCCGCCGATGCATCGGGGGACTTCAGCACGGTCGCGCATACGTCGTAGCTCGACGTGTAGAACATTCCTCCGCGGCTGCGGACGACCGGCTCGGTGCGCAGCGTGTCGGCGAAGGCCACGAGGTCGTCGCAGGTCTCGAGTCGGCCACCGGGGTCTCCCAGGAGGGAGTAGGCGCGCGTGATGGCCCAGAAGAGCCCCAGGGAGGCTCCCACATGCGCCTCGCGCTTGAGGTCCACCATCCCTCGATCCTAGGCGGGTGCTCTGGGGCACCCCACCCTCGGGGATGGATGACGCTAGGCGGGGAGTGTGCCGCGCACGACGCTGTCGGTGGAGTGCGCCGGGTTGCCGTCGTAGGGCTCCGCGGAGATGTCCACCACCGGATAGTCGGCGAGCGAGATGCCCGCGGGCAGTGGCAGCACCGTGCTCTCGCCCGCGCCGAGGGTGCCGAGCGCGATCATCGATGAGGCATCGGGCGCCAGCAGCCACACCTCGAAGTAGCCGTCCCTCGCGGGCAGGCCGGTGACATCGACCGCGAGCACCTCGGTGCCGTTGACGACCTCGACGGTCGCCGTGCCTGCCGTGGAGTAATCCGCCAGGGGCTCGAGGGGGACGCTCGCGATGACCTCCGGGGGAGTGGAGCGCATGAGGGAGGCCCCGACGACCCCGCCGATGACCACGCCCACCGCAGCGGCCAGAGCGATCCACGGCGCCGCCCGGCGCAGGGGGCGCTGACGCGGGGTCAGGGCGGTCACCGCGGCGGGCTCGGCGATCTCCTCGGCGATGGCGGCCCAGACAAGGTCGGGCGGTGCCATGAGTTCGCCGTCCTCGAGGTCGCGGGCCACGTCGACGGTGGCGCGCATCGACTCCCAGTCGCGGCGACAGGTGTCGCACGTGACGAGGTGCATCGCATCGTCCGCGCAGGGCTGCTCACCGAGGGCGATGAGCGACAGCGTCTGGGGCACACAGTGCACCACGGTCCACCTCCCATCGATGGCGCATCCGCTCCAGGGAACGGCGTATATGGCACTTCACGGTGCCGAGCGGGAGCTGGAGTCGATCGGCGATCTCCGCGTGGGTGAGCTGGTCGTAGAACGCCAGCCGCATGATCGTGCCGGGAGGTTCGCCGAGCCGGCTCAACACGACGGCGACGAGAATACGGTCGATGGCCGCGTCCACGGGCGCATGCGCATGGTCCGCGGGCGGCGTGTCGGTGGGATCGGGCTGGCGGACGCGGCGCTCGAGGTGATCGGCGATCCGGCGCCTGGTGATGGCAAGGAGCCAGCCGGGCAGGCTGCCGCGCTCCGGGTCGAAGCCGGCCCGGCTGCGCCAGGCCGACACGAAGACCTCCTGCGTGACGTCGGCGGCCTCGTGGGGATCGATAAGCACGCGCCGCGCGGTGGAGTAGACGAGGGGGGACCAGCGGGAGTAGACCGCGGAGAAGGTCGGCTCCCCTCCGGTGGCGAAGGCGGCGGCCAGTCGGGCGTCGGCGGCGTCGGCATCCAGCGCGGGATCCGCCGGGTCGACCAGAGCCATGATCGGTCGGCCTCCCCTCCGTGCCGCGCGCTCCAGGTCGCCAAGCGGGCGGGCTTCGCCCGTCCGACGGCGACCTCTGTCGAGGCGCACGATCGTCTGGCCTCTCATGGAGTTTCCCTGAGATCGTCCGGCCTGTCGACCGGGACTGCGGTCACGACGATGTTGTCGGTGTACTCCAGCGCTGCGGGGTCGAAGGCGCCACCGCAGGTGATGAGTGTGAGCCGCTCGGGACCGCTGCGGCTGAAGAGCTCCCGGAGAGGCACGCGATCCTTGTCGAACCTCTCGCGGGCGACGACCTCGTAGATCACCTGGCGTTCATCCGATCGGGTGACGGTGACGGTGTCTCCGGGATCGAGTGAGCGCAGGTCGAAGAACGCGCCGGCGCCTTGGTCGACGCCGTCGACGTGGCCGACGACGACGGTCGATCCCTCGCCGGAGCCGGGCTTGGCGCTGAAGCGGTACCAGCCCGAGCGTGCGACGTCTACCGGCACCTCGACCTGGCCGGCGGCATCGAGGCCGACGACATCGACCGCGACACGCAGGTCGATCGCGGGGATGCGGAGCTCCACGGGTCGGGGGGTGCGATCGGGGCGGGGAAGTTCGGCCGCATCAACGCGGTTCAGAGTGCGGTACGGCGACCCCGCGGACGTAGGCACGGCAACGGGCAGCGACGTATCGGGCAGCGACGTATCGGGCAGCGACGTATCGGGCAGCGACGTATCGGGTGTCGCGGGTGCGGGCATGGAGG
>JBJTJS010000230.1:0-2620 GCA_046096085.1 bacterium | reverse complement strand
GTCGGGCTCACGGGCTCGATCCTGCCCGAGGGGCGCCGCCGACCCCACATCGGGACCGCTCCCGCGGTACCGTCCTCCCGGGAGGGAGAACGACACCATGCGCACTGGGCCCGCGATCCGCATCGCCGCCGTCCTGACCGGTCTCGCCGTCTCGGCCGCCGCCCTCGTGGCGCCCGCCGCCGCGGCGGGCAACCCCCACCGCCCGGAGACGCCGGCGAACCAGTCCAGCCTGAAGCTCCCCATGGACCTCAAGGACAAGGGCGAGTACGTCCGCAAGACGCAGCGGCGGCTCATCTGGCTCGGGTACGACATCGACTGGCGCGAGCAGCTCGAGGGCGTGTACGGCGACTCCACCAAGGAGGCGGTCCGCCAGCTGCAGAACAAGTTCTACCTGCCGGAGACGGGCGTGGTGAACAAGGAGACCTGGAAGACGCTGGACAAGGTGGGCAGCGACGTCGGGGAACTCCCCAAGACATGCCTCTCCGAGGCCAAGACGCTCTGCATCGACAAGACCTCGAAGCTGCTGCGCTACGTCCGCGACAAGAAGGTCGTGCTCACCCTCGACGTCCGCTTTGGGGTCCCCGGGCTCGAGACTCCCAACGGCACGTTCCGCGTCTGGTACAAGTGGCGCGATGCGACGTCGGGGCTGTCGAACCCCCGCGCGCCGATGCCCTTCGCGCTCTTCTTCGCCGGCGACATCGCCGTTCACTACTCCCCGCCTTTCGACGCCAACGGCTACTACCCCGGCGGTGGCTCTCACGGCTGCGTCAACGTGCGCGACCGGAATGGCATGGAGTGGCTCTTCGACCAGTTCCCGGAGAACGGCCTCGTGCACGTCTACAACGGCTAGCACCGGGGACACTCCGTGCCCGAGACCGCATCGCCTGCGCGCGTCGTCATCGTGGGATACGGCCTCGCCGGACGTGTCTTCCACTCCCGGCTGATCGCCGCCGAGCCCGGCCTCACGATCGCCGCCGTCGTCACCTCCGACCCCGAGCGCGCTGCCCAGGCGCGCGCGGAGGTCCCCGGCGCCCTGGTCCTTGCGACCGCCGACGAGGCCTGGGCCCGGTCCGGGGACTTCGACGTCGCCATCATCGCGACCGCCAATTCCGCGCACGTGCCCCAGGCACGGGCCGCCCTGGGGGCCGGCCTGCACGTGGTCGTCGACAAGCCCCTGGCCGGCACCGCCGCAGAGGCCCAGGGCCTCATCGACGCGGCAGCGGCCGCCGGCCGACAACTGCACGTGTTCCAGAACCGCCGCTGGGACTCCGAGATCATCACCGTGCAGCGCGCGATCGATGAGGGGCTCCTCGGCCGGGTGCATCGGTGGGAGTCGCGCTTCGAGCGCTGGCGCCCGACCCCCAAGGGGGGCTGGCGGGAGGACGGCCCCGCCGAGGACCTGCCGGGGCTTCTCTACGACCTCGGATCCCACCTGGTGGACCAGGCACTGCATGTCATGGGGCCTGTCGTGCGGGTCTACGCATCAGTGCGGGCGGTGCGCGACGGCCAGGTCACCGACGACGACACCCAGGTCTTCCTCGCGCACGAGTCGGGAGCGGTGAGCCTCCTCAGTGTCAGTTCCGTCGCGGCATTGCGCGAGCCGCGACTGCGCGTCCTCGGCACCGCGGGCGGCATCGACATCATCGGGCTGGACACCCAGGAGGTCGCTCTGCGTTCCGGCACGGATCCGAAGGCGGACGGGTGGGGCACCGAGCCGAGCGAGGCGGCCGTCACGCTGGTGACCGCCGCGGACCCGCAGCCTCGGAGCATCCCCCGTTCCCCCGGCGCCTGGCCGGAGTACTACCGCGGCGTCGCACGCGCGATTGCCGACGGCGCGCCTGCCCCGGTGGATCCCGCGGACGCGGTGGCGAACCTGCGCGTCATCGAAGCCGCGGTGCGCTCGGGCCGGGACGGGGTGGTCGTGGACCTGGATCCCCCGGCCGCCCACGTGCCCTGAGTAGCCACCATTCGCGACCCGTCTCATCAGCTGGCGCGCTCGCACGCGGCCAGGATGCCGACCGGGTCCTCGAGCAGGGACGTGAAGGCCAGCTCCCCCGCGCCGATGAGTGTGGCGTCGCCGCCGAGGTCGGTCACGGTCACCCGCACCTGCTCGCGCGCCGCGGTCAGCGCCCGTTCGACCTCACGGTCGACGCGCGGGCCGGAGTGCTCGTAGACGTGACGCAGATGACCTCCGAGCACGACCACCTGGGGGTTGACGATGTTGACGAGATTCGCCAGCCCGATCCCCAGCCAGTCGGCCACACGCTCCATCGAGGCCTGCGCGACGCGGTCTCCCTGCTCCACCCGCTGCAGGAGCGTCGCGATATCGCCGTCCTCGTCGAGGCCTGAATTGCGCATCAGCGCCAGTCGGCCGATCTCGGTCTCCCAGCACCCCCGGGATCCGCAACGGCAGACGTCCCCGCGGGGGTTGACCCGCATGTGACCGAACTCGCCGCCGTACCCGCCGGCGCCCGTGAGAGGCCGACCGTCGACGAGCATCCCGCCACCGATGCCGATGTCCCCGGTGAGGAAGACCAGCGTGTCCGCCCCTCGCGCCGCCCGCACTGATGCGTAGACCCGCACGACAGGCCCCATGACATGCAGTGCCTGGTCCACCAGG
>JBJTJS010000229.1:0-6270 GCA_046096085.1 bacterium | reverse complement strand
CTGATGAGCCGCCAACCCCCTGATTAGCCGCCCACCAACCGCGAAAACCGCTCCGAAAACGCGGCTCGCGGGCGGCAAACGCGGGCTCGACGCCTAGGCCGGCACCTGCTCGGCGACCCGCAGCGCTTTGTCGGCGATGGTGAGCGCGGGGTTCTGCGCCCCCGAGGACGGGAAGAACGACGAGTCCACGACGTAGAGGTTCGCCACGTCGTGGCTGCGGCACCGGGCATCGACGACGCTCGCTGAGGGATCCTCCCCCGCAACCGCCGTGCCGCACATGTGGGAGTTCATCGAGATGTCGAAGCGCTGCTCGAACACCGCGACGTAGCCAGCGCGCTTGAGCACCTCGCGGGCCTTGGCGAGGAGCAACTCGTGGCGGTCGTAGTTGGTGCGCTGCCAGGCGACCCGGATCCGCCCCGAGGAGTCCACGCGCACCTGGTTGACCGGGTCCGGGGTGTCCTCGGTCATCACCAGCCACTCCATGCTGCGCGCGGCCATCGGCTTGAGCACCGAGAGCGGCGCGCGGGTGACGTGGGTCTTCATCATCGACGCCTGCACCTTGCCGATGAGCTGCAGCGTGCCACCGGGGTAGCCATCGCCCATGTCGTCGTAGAAGTCGTTGACGCAGGCGGTCTTCTGGAAGACCACGTCATTGGTGCGCCGCGGATCGATCGCCGCGATATGGGTGTTGTTGTGGACCATGTACCGCCTGCCTACCAGGCCCGAGGAGTTCGCGACGCCACTGCGCAGCAGTAGCGCCGCAGAGTTCGCCGCCCCCGCGGCCAGCACGAACCTCCCCCCGGTGACCTCGAGCGGCTCCCCCTCCAGCGCACCCACGGCACGCACCACTCGCCCGGACGCGTCGGTCTCGAGCCGGTCGACGTACGCGCCGGTGACGAGCCGCACCCGCCCGGTCGCCACCGCCGGGTCGAGGGCGCACACCTCCGCGTCGGACTTCGCATCCCAGCGGCACGGGAAGCCGTCGCACGTGCCGCAGCGGATGCACGCCCCTCCCGGCCGCAGGTCGACGCCCATGGCCGTCGTCGTGGGATGCAGCCCCTGCGCCCGCAAGCGCGCGAGGGTCTCGGCGACGTAGGGCTCGTGTTCCAGCGCCGGGTAGGGATACGGCGCACTGCGCCACGGCTCGAACTCCCCGGGCGTGCCGTGCACGTTGTAGAGGCGCTCGGCGGCGGCGTAGTAGGGCTCGAGGTCGGCATAGGTGAACGGCCACGCTGGTGAGACACCCGAGGGGTACGCCGTCTCCTCGAAGTCGCGCTCGCGCAGCCGCGGCAGCGACGAGCCGTAGACCTTGGTGTTGCCACCGACGACGTAGTGGACGCCGGGGGCGAACGGCGTGCCGTCCTCGGCGTACCACGTGTCGTCCGGCTTGTAGCGTCGCTGCACGAAAACCGCCTCCGGCGAGGTGTTCTGCGGCTCCTTTGGCAGTCGCTGGCCGCGCTCGAGGACGAGGACGTCGATCCCGCGCTGCGCGAGGGCCCACGCGAACGTCCCGCCGCCCATGCCGGAGCCGACGACGACGACGTCCGCGCTGAGACCGGCAGCCTCCCGGCGGCGAGGGCCCATCAGGCCGACGGCCACACGACGTAGCGGGGGCGCCCGCCCGGCTTGTTGCCCGAGCCGAAGGTCGAGATCGCGTAGCGCGCCTGGGAGGGGCTGCCGTTGCCCTTCAGCCGCAGCTCCCCCGCCGGGCCGACGTAGGCGATGTCCTCGCCGAGGGTGATGAACGTCAGGCACGTCGCGACGGACCGGCAGGCCCGGCCCCCGGTGGTCACCGACGCGATGTTGGCACGGATGGTCTCCGGCGTGACCGGCCCCGACTGCGCGGCCTGTTCGGCGGCCAGCGCGATGACCACCGCGGCGTCGTAGGCCTGGGGGGAGTACTCCGTCTGCTTGACGCGCGGGTCCAGCGCCTTCAACTGCTCGCCGAAGTAGCCGTCGACGCGCAGGTCGAGCGACACCATCTTCGCCCCCTCCAGGGTGCGGCTCGGCAGGTCGCGACTCCCGGCTGACTCTCCCGACGCCGAGGTGAAGTACAGCCGCGTGGGGATGCCCTTCTTCACCAGCGCGGACAGCAGGGCCCCGGTCTCGTTGCCGCCCGCGAAGATCACGCTGTCCGGCCGGTACGACGCCACCTCGCCGGCCACCTTCTCGATCTTCTCCGTGCGGTCGGGATAGGTGACGATACGCACCGAAACGTCGGCGGCGCGGGCCACCTTGGCGGCCTCCCGGGCGACGCCGCCGGAGCTGTTGCGCGCCACGATCGCGAGTCGGCGTACGCCGTCCTCGACCGCGAGGGACCCCAGCAGGCCGCCCTGCAGCGACTCGGCGGGCACGACGCGGAAGACCTTGCCGGTGAGCCGGTCGCTGGACGCGGCCGGGGACACGACGGCGACGTCCTTCACCGCGGAGAGGTTGTCGAGGAGGAGTTGCGAGGACAGCGGCCCCACGATGGCCTGCGCGCCCCGCCCGACGAGGCGCCCGACGGTGCGGGCGAACACCTTGTCGCCGGTGCCCCCGGAGTTGCCGGGCACGAGCGTGACCTTGCTGCCCGCGACCCCGCCCGCGGCATTGATGTCCTGCACGGCGAGGAGCACGCCGGCCTGGGTGCCGCGACCGTAGTCGGAGAGCTCGCCCGTGTCGGGCAGCGCGGTGCCGATGACCAGGCCGTCGTCCGCTCTCGGCGCAACAGCGCCGACCGGTGCCGGACCTGCCAGCGCCAGCGTCGCGGCCGCGCACGCGACGACCCCGAGGGCGGCGGCAGGCAGGCGATGCATACCCCGATCGTAGGCGCGCGGGGGCGGCGGACGCGCGCGCAGCGCGGTCGGTGGTTGAATCCACGCATGCTCCGCATCGGGGTCCTCGGGACCGGGAACATCGGCACGTCGCATGTCCGCTCCCTGGCCGCCGAGGTCTCCGGTGCCGAGGTGGTGTGGGTGTACGACGCCGACGCCGCCCGGGCCTCCTCCGTCGCCGACGCCGTGGGCGCGCGGGCCGCCGAGAGTCCTGAGGAGGCGGTCGCCGGCAGCGACGCGGTCCTCATCGCCTCCCCCGACGCCCTGCACGCCGAGCAGGTGCTGCTCTGCCTGGATGCAGGGCGGCCGGTCCTCTGCGAGAAGCCCCTCGCCCCGACGGTGGCCGAGGCTCTCTCGGTCATGGACGCCGAGGTCGACCTGGGTCAGCGGCTGGTCTCCCTGGGCTTCATGCGGCGCTTCGACCCGGGCTACCGCGCCCTCAAGGAGGCGATCCCCTCGGTCGGCAGCCCGCTCATCGTGCACAACGTCCACCGCAACGCCTACGCCCCCTACGGCCTCACCAGCAGCGGGACGCTCACCAACTCCGCGATCCACGAGATCGACATCAACCGGTGGCTGCTCGACGACGACTACGCCACCGTGCAGGTCATCACCGGGCGCCCCGCGCCCGACGCGCCCGAGGGGGAGTTCGACCCGCTCCTCATCGTCCTGACGACCACGTCGGGGGTGATCGTGGAGATCGAGGCCTTCGTCACGGCGCACTACGGCTACGAGGTGACCTGCCAGGTCGTGTGCACCGATGGCGTGCTCGACCTCGGCGACGGCCACTACGTCACGCGGACCTCCGCCGGGGTGCGCGGCCAGGCGATCCCCGAGCTATGGCTCGTGCGATTCGGCGACGCCTATCGCCACGAGCTCCAGGCGTGGATCGACGCGACCCTGCGCGGCACGACATGCGGCGCCTCGGTGTGGGACGGCGTCGTCGCTACGATCACCGCGAACGCCGCCGCGGCATCGATCACCGAGGGTCCGCAGCGCATTGACCTGCCACCACGGCCCGCCCTCTACGGGTAGGGGCCCGCAAGGCGGGGGTGCATCGACGACCACGTCTGTCGCACGACGTGACGAGGCGACTCACCGGAACGTGACGGTATTGGAGCGCAGTTCACCGGCGATGACGTAGACGCGCCATACGGTGCGAGCACTCGCCTGACGCGACCACGTGAAGGTGCCGTCCGCCGACACCGGTACTTCCTTTCTCGGGACGAAGGCGCCACTCCCCCGGGCCGTCCACGGGGTGACCAGGGCGCCCAACTCCAGGGCCTTCGACCTGCCGGCGATCGCGATGCGCGTGCCATCGCGCATGCCCGTGATGAGGATCGACGTCTTCGCGGATCCGTGCGGCACCACGGAGTTGGACGGTGCGGATGACGCTGACCAGCCCGCACCCGACAGTGCCTTGACCGTGAAGGTGTATGCCGTTCCAGGCGTGAGCCCGTCGATCCTGCACGACAGCGCCGCCGTCATGCAGGTGCGTCCACCCGGAGCCGACGTCACCAGGTAGGTGGACACCGCGAAGGAACCCTGGGCGCTCGGCACCTGCCAGGAGACTTCCGCAGAAGCGGCGCCCGCCAAGGCCACGGGTGCATCGGGGGCTGCGGGGGGCACCGCCGGCGGTGGCGCGTCGTAGGTGAACGTGCCGGCGGTGCCGGTGCCTCCTGATGTCGTCACGGTGACGATCGCCGGGCCGCCGGATGCAGCAGGGGTGACGAACTCGATGGACGTCGCGGTGTTGACCGTCGGAGTCACGGGCGTGCCCCCGACCTCGACGGTCCCACCCGTGAGGTAGGTACCCGAGAGCGTGACCGATGAGCCCCCCGCGGCCGGTCCGGAGTCCGGCACCATAGAGGTCACGGCAGGCCCATAGGCGTACGTGTACGGCACGGTCTGGACCGAGGTGCCCGAGGCCGTCGTGACCCTGACGTTGGCCGCGCCACCGCTTGAGGCAGCGGGCACGGTCACGGCGATGGTGTCGTCGGATCCGGAGAGGATCGTGGCGGCGACCGAACCGAAGGTCACGCCGGTCGCGCCCGACAGGTGCGTGCCGGAGATCACCGTGGTCCCGCCCCCGGATTGCGGTCCCGACGACACCGACAGTCCCGTCACGGTCGGCGACATCGCCGACGTGATAGCGACCTCGCTCACGGTGAAGCCGTTGAGGTCGTACATGTTGGCGGAGTAGAGATAGGGCTGGGTCGGGCTGAGTGCCAGAGCGCTCGGGCCGTTGTCCACCGTGAACGTCTCGGTCAGGCTCATGGTGCTGCCCATGGCGACCTTGGCGATCTGCCCGCCCTCGCGTGCCTGGCCGACGTAGACCATCCCGCGCGCGTTGTCGACGGCCACGGAGTAGCCCCAGTAGAAGGGCAGCGTGAGGGTGTCGTCCACCGCAAACGTGCCCAGGTCGACGCGCACCAGCCACGGCGGTGTGTAGTAGGCGTCCCACGTCTCACGTGAGGCACTGGGCACGTAGGCGTAGGTACCGGTGTCGTCGATGCTCAAGCCGTAGGGCTGCTGACCGACCGAGAGGGACCCGACCATCGAGTCGTCGGACAGCCGGATCTTGGTGAGCGAGTGCGACATCGTGCTGACGGCGTACATGTAGGTGCCCGCGGGGTCCAGCTGCAGGCTCGTGGGGTAGATGCCCCCCGAGGCGAAGGACGACACCACCGTCATCGGGTAGGTGCTCACGTTGATCTTGGTGATTTGATTTGCGGCGGAGCCCCAAGCGTGGGCGATGTAGGCAATCCCTCCCCGAACCGCGGCTGCCGTGCCTCCGGGGGCGATCGCAACGGAGTCGTCCGTGGAGGTCCCGAATGTCGCGGCATTGAAGCGATAGAGCCGCTCCAGGGTCGTCACGTAGATGGAATCGTCAACGAGTGTGACACCCACCGCGCAGTTGCCTGACAGGGCCATCGAGTCGTCGACGGTGAAGGTACTGAGCTGTATCCGGCTGACATGGGCGGTCGCGTAGCAGTCCACCACGTATCCGTAGGTGCCGGTGGAGTCGATCGCAATGTCGGATGGGCCGCGGCCGACATAGAGGGACGCCACCTGCGCGTCGGCCTGTGCGGGCGCCGTCGGCATGCCGGTCAGGAGCGCGGCTCCGACGACCAGCGCGAGCGCCAGCACTGACCGGCGCCAGGGTCGGCGCATACCCGAGAGCACGGCCACGTCGCGAGCAAGCACAGGGAGACCTCCGCGATCGGAGCGCCGGACGCCCCCCCGTGCACAGGCTCAAGTGTCGGCGTTCGCGTTCGCCATCTTTGATGGCGGCTTAAGACTACCAGCCTCGATCCCCGACCATTGAGGCAATGGCTGAGAGAAGAGGCCGGCGTCAGCGCACCGGAGCGAGCTGCTGATCCTCCTCGGGGATCGTGAGGGCCCCCGTCATGATCGCGACGACGTCGTTCATCGTGCGGGTCTCCGGGGTGACCAC
>JBJTJS010000228.1:0-3071 GCA_046096085.1 bacterium | reverse complement strand
CCCGGGTGCGCGGGGTGGAGCCCGGGGCGGGGATGCTCACCGCGGCCTCCCGGGCGAGGGCGCGCCGGCGGAGCGGGAGGCCTGGGTCATCCCACGATCCTTCCCCAGCCGGCACCGCCCCGGCAAGTCGCCACCGCGTGGGGGCAGGGTGGGGGACTGGCTGACCGGAGGCGGGGCTCGGCGCTAGCGTGGGGGCGTGCTCCGCCCGCGCCGGGCGGACCGACCGCGAAAGGTGTGCCGTGAGCGAGAAGCGCGTGCTGAGCAATGTGGTGGGCGGCGAGCGGGTCGCCGCGACGGACGGGGCGACCCAGGACCTCGTCAATCCGTCCACCGGGGAGGTCTTCGCCTCCGCCCCCCTGTCGAGCGAGTCCGACGTCGACGCCGCCTTCGCCGTGGCGGCCGAGGCGTTCGAGGCCTGGCGCGACTCCACGCCCTCGGAGCGACAGAAGGCCCTTCTCGACATAGCGGACCTCTTCGCAGAGCACGCGGAGGAGCTCGTGGCGCTGGAGAGCGAGAACACCGGCAAGCCCATCGCGGTCACCATGAGCGAGGAGATCCCGCCCATGGTCGACCAGATCCGCTTCTTCGCCGGCGCGGCACGCGTCCTGGAGGGGCGCGCAGCGGGGGAGTACATGAAGGGCTTCACGTCGATCATCCGCCGCGAGCCCGTGGGTGTGATCGGGCAGGTCACTCCGTGGAACTACCCCATGATGATGGCGGTGTGGAAGTTCGCCCCGGCCATCGCCGCGGGCAACACCGTCGTGCTCAAGCCGTCCGACACCACGCCGGCGACCACAGTGCGCATGGCCGAGCTGGTGGCGGACGCGGGCATCCTGCCGCCCGGGGTGTTCAACGTCGTCTGCGGCGACCGCGACACCGGCCGCGCCCTCGTCTCCCACCCCATCCCCCAGATGGTCGCCATCACCGGCTCCGTGCGGGCCGGCATGGAGGTCGCGGGCGAGGCGTCCCGCGACGTCAAGCGCGTGCACCTCGAGCTCGGGGGCACGGCGCCGATCATCATCGTCGACGACGCCGATGTCGCGGCGGCGGCCGAGTGGCTGGCGGTCGCCGGATACTTCAACGCGGGCCAGGACTGCACGGCGGCCACCCGGATGCTCGTCGGCCCGGGCATCTACGACGACTTCGTCGCGGCCCTCAGCGAGCAGGCGAGGGCCACCGAGACCACTTTCGCGGACGGCCCCGGGGGCGAGGCCCTCGTGCCCCCCGTGAACAACGTCAACCAGATGGAACGCGTGCTCGGCTTCCTCGACCGGGTGCCCGGCCACGCCGAGGTCACCGCGGGCGGCAAGCGGCAGGGGGATCGCGGGTTCTACATCGAGCCCACGGTGGTCGCGAACCTCCAGCAGGACGACGAGATGATCCAGAACGAGATCTTCGGGCCCGTGATCACCGTGCAGCGCTTCACCGACGAGGCCGAGGCGCTCGCCTGGGCGAACGGCGTTCGCTACGGACTCGCCTCATCGGTCTGGACGCGGGACTTCGGCCGGGCGATGCGGATGGCCCGCAACCTCGACTTCGGGTGCGTGTGGATCAACACCCACATCCCGCTCGTCGCCGAGATGCCGCACGGCGGGTTCAAGCACTCCGGCTACGGCAAGGACCTGTCGATGTACGGATTCGAGGACTACACGCGCATCAAGCACGTCATGGCGAGCTTTGACTAGGCGCGGCTTCGGCGTCGGTGCCCGCGGCGGGTCGGATGGCAGTAATGTCGACGGCCCAGTCGTAGATCGCGCTCGTCCGCAGGACTGTGTCCTGCAGCGAGCGGTTGCTCGGGCTGAAGAGCACCCAGATCAGGCCGAAGGGAAAGCCGACGCAGAAGATCGAGCGCAGTGCGGACAGCGGCCAGGAGAGCGGGTTGCCGTGGATGTCGACGATGCGCAGGCCCATCATCCAGTCGCCGATGGTGCGGCCGGTCGTGGCCCAGGCCATGGTCCAGTACATCCAGGTGAAGCCGTACGAGACGATGATGGCCCACGCGAACGACGGCATCGTGACCTCGGTGCCCGGGCTCAGGATCACCTTGACCAGGAGGATGCACACCCACACGCCCAACGCCACGATGGCGGCGATGGCGACGTCGATCCCGCAGGCGACGATCCGCGTGGCGAAGCCCGCCCGCTCTCCCTGGAAGGGGCGGGCGGCCTCGGGCAGGGAGAGCTCGATCGCCTCGGCCGCCAGGGCACCGGAGGACTTGCGCTCGAGGTACTCGCGGAAGGTGGTCATGGCGCCGGCGTCTCCTCCTCCGCGAGCGCGACGAGGGACTGCGGCTCCCCCGGGGCGTCGAGATTGCGCTTCTTGCGAAAGATGATGCGGTCCACGATGCGCTCGGACACCTTGTCGACCTGGTGGGCCTGGAGGCGCGCGGTGTCCATGGCGTCCGCGGCCACGCCGCCCGTGGAGGTCCGGATGATCCGGGGCAGGTCGATCTCCTCGATGACGTAGTTCGCGATGTCGACGACGGGGACCTTGTCGACGACCGTGACCATGTCGACGTGGTTGATGATGGCGTCGATGTCGACGCGGTCGATGACCAACTGGGTCAGGTCGAGTTCGTCGAGGGCTCCGTCCACCACCCGGGCCAGGTCGACGCGATCCAGGACGGTGTCGGTGAGGTCGAGCTCGTCCAGGGCGCGGGTGACGATGGCCTTGAGGTCGGCTCGGGTGAGCACGATCTCGGTGAGGTCGAGCTCGTCCAGGGCGCGGGTGACGATTGCCTTGAGATCGGTGCGGATCATGACGATCTCGGTGAGGTCGAGCTCGTCGAGGGCCGCGCCCACGATCGTTCCCAGGTCGACCCGCTGGACGACGAGCGCGGTGAGGTCGATGTCGTCCAGGGCGGCATTGATGACCGCGGGGAGATCCACGCGGTCCACCACCACGGCGGTCAGGTCCATCTCGTCGAGGGCGCGCGTGACGATCGCGCGCAGGTCCAGGCGCCGTACGACGGCATCGGAGACGACCGGGACGGTGGCGTCGAGCAGCGCCCCGGTCGGGGGCGCCACGATCCGGGACACCGCCGAGGCGACGCCCTCCGCGACCGCCATCCC
>JBJTJS010000227.1:0-17493 GCA_046096085.1 bacterium | reverse complement strand
ACGCCGTCGTGGTCGGCAACGGCACGACGTGCGAGATCTGGGACGCCGAGGCCTGGCAGCGGTACCTGGCCGGACAGGAAGACGCGTTCTCCGGGATCAGCGAGGAGGTGGTTCCAGGCATCTTGTGACCGGCCGTCGGGTGAGGTCTCTCCCCGCGTGGCCCCTGGCATCACTTCCCCGATGCCAGGCGCCGGATCCAACGCGGGGGGTGACCTGACCGGACGGCCCAGGACGAGCAGCGACGACCGAAGCAGGAAGGCAGACCGTGACCACGATCCTCGACATTCACGAGCGCACCCGGCGGGGGCAGGAGATCGCCCGCGCCGCCGTCCCCTCGCGGACCAAGCAGGCGGTCCTGGCCCTGGGCGCCGGTGTCGTCACCGGCCTCGTCATGGGGCTGGCCACCGCCGTTGCGGGGCGCTGGGGCTGATCACATGGCCACCGTCGATCACGTACCCGTCCTGCGGGATCGTGTCGTCGCCCTCCTGGCGCCGGCGCTCAGCGAGCCCGGCTCGGTGCTCGTCGATGCGACGCTCGGCCTGGGCGGTCACTCGGCCGCCCTCCTCGCGGACAATCCCCACTGCCGACTCGTCGGCCTGGATCGCGATGAGGACG
Organism: bacterium; assembly: GCA_046096085.1. Classification (GTDB taxonomy): domain Bacteria; phylum Actinomycetota; class Actinomycetes; order S36-B12; family S36-B12; genus Mxb001. The sequence goes on along the minus strand of JBJTJS010000227.1, from coordinate 16,878 downwards.
CCCTGGCTATCGCAGGGGATCGGCTCCGCGACTACGCCGACCGCATCACGCTCGTGCACGCCGTCTACGACCGCAAGCCCGAGGTTCTCGCGGACCTGGGCATCAGCGCGGTGCAGGGGATCCTCTTCGACCTCGGCGTCTCGTCCATGCAGTTGGACCTGGCCGAGCGCGGCTTCGCCTACGCCCAGGACGCGCCACTCGACATGCGCATGGACTCCTCCGAGGAGCTCACCGCCGCCGACATCCTCAACACCTACTCCGTCGATGACCTGACGCGCATCCTGCGCGTCTACGGCGAGGAGCGCTACGCGCGGCGCATCGCCCAGCGGATCGTGGCCGAGCGCGACCGCGAGCCCTGGGATCGCTCGGCCCGCCTGGTCGACCTGATCCGCGCCGCGATCCCCGCCGCCACCCGCACTTCGGGGGGGCACCCCGCCAAGCGCACGTTCCAGGCCCTGCGCATCGAGGTCAACGACGAGCTCGGCGTGCTGGAGCGTGCCATCCCCGCAGCTCTGGGGTGCCTGGCCCTGTCCGGTCGCATGGCCGTCCTGTCGTATCACTCCCTCGAGGACCGCATCGTCAAGCAGGAGTTCGCCGCGGGGGCCCACCCCGAGGTGCCTCGCGGCCTGCCGGTGGTCCCCGACCATCTCCGCCCGTGGTTGCGCCTCCTCACCCGCGGGGCGGAGAAGGCTTCGGCGGCCGAGGCCGCCGACAATCCCCGCGCGCAGTCGGTGCGCCTGCGCGCCGTCGAGCGGATTGCCGCGTGAGTGCGACCGCCCGCCGTCTCGACGGCGCGCGCGCCCTCCAGCCGGACCCGCCCCCACCGACGCGGAAGGCGCGGCGGGCCGCGAGCCCCAGGTCGCGCCGGGCCGCCCCGGTGGGTCGCGCGAGCCGCGCGGCCGACTCGTCGGCGACCCGTGCCGCCACCTCGCCGTCCGCGGGCGCCCGGGCGGGCAGCCCGGTGTCGCGCCGGGGACTGGGACTGTTCGCGGCCGCGGTGCTCGTGATCGTCACCGTGGGCGGGGTCGGCGGACTCGTCATCAACACCTCCCTGAACCAGGGCGCCTTCACCCTCAGCGAGCTGCAGGCTGAGCGCGTCCTCCTGGCCGAGCGCGAGGAGGCGCTGGCGGAGGACATCGCGATGGCATCCTCGCCGCTGCGCCTGGAGGAGGAGGCCCGCAAGCTCGGCATGGTCCCGCAGGAGGCGCCGGCGTTCATCCGGCTCGAGGACGGCGCGGTCCTCGGCAACGCGGTGCCCCAGCCGGCCCCGATCGTCGAGGAGCCCGTCGCCCCGCCCGACGGAGTCTTCGTCAACGGCTACCTCGTGGATCCCGAGACCGGCGAGATCGTCATGGATCCCCAGACCGGCCTGCCCATCACCGAGGACGGCCAGCCGATCGGATTCGACGGGGCTGCGGTCGACGGTGTGGCCGGTGAGGATCCCGTCCTCGATCCCGTCACCGGCGAGTACGTCGATCCGGCGACGGGGGAGCCGGTCGGCACCGGTGGCCTCGGTGGCGACGACGCCGACGCGACGGAGGAATCGGCTCCCGAGCCCGGTGCCCCGGCAGTCCCGGACGCCGCCGCGGGCGACGAGCCGGTGGCGGGGACCGTGCCGTGAGCACCACGGCACCCCCACGACGCCCGCGCACGACATCCCCGTCCCGTCGGTCGAGCCGGCCGGCGCCGCGGCCCGAGGAGCCGAGGCGTGGGTCCTTCCGCGGCGCGCCCCCTCCCGGGCCACCGCGCACGATCCGACTCGGCAACCCCCGCCGCCGTGCGGGGGTTCTCCTCATCGTGGCGGCCCTCGTCCTGCTCGCCTTCGCCGCTCGACTCGTGGATCTCCAGGGGTTCCGCGGGGACCAGCTCGCGGCCGCAGCGGTCGACCAGCGCACCGTCACGGTGCAGGTGCTCGCCGACCGAGGGCAGATCACCGACACCAACGGCGTCCCGCTCGCGCAGACCCTCGAGGCGCGGCACATCACCGCCGACCAGACGCTCATCGAGGACCCGCGCGCTGCCGCGGAGGCGCTCGCGCCCAGCCTCGCCGCCGACCCCGACGTGCTCGCCGAACGCCTCACGGGCGACCGGAGGTTCGTCTACGTCGCCAAGGAGCAGACGCCCCAGGCGTGGCGGCAGATCCAGGAGCTGGGCATCGTCGGGATCTTCAGCGAGCGCACGACGAAGCGCGTGTACCCGGCGGGGAACGTGGCGGCGAACGTCGTGGGCTTCGTCGGCGCGGAGGGCGATGGCATGGCCGGCGTGGAGTACGCGCGTCAGGACATCCTCGCCGGCGTGGACGGATGGCGCACGTACGAGCGAGCGGCGGGCGGGGCCGCGATCCCGACCGCGGAGATGTCCGCGCAGGAGCCCGTCCCCGGCACCGACATCCAGCTCACCATCGACCGGGACATCCAGTACGTCGCCCAGCGCGTGCTCAGCGAGGCCGTCGAGAGGTTCGGGGCGGAGAGCGGCTCCGTGGTCGTCATGGATCCGCGGACCGGCCACGTCCTGGCACTGGCGACAGCGCCCACCTTCGACGCCAACGCCCCGGAGGAGGCCGCTCCGGAGGACCTCGGCAACCGTGCGCTCACGGATGCCTTCGAGCCCGGGTCCACCGCGAAGGTGATGACCATGGCGGCGGTGCTCGAGGAGGACGGCGCCCGGCGCGACACCGTCTTCCAGATCCCGCCCGTTCTCGAGCGCGCCGGCAAGGTCTTCCACGACGCGTCGGATCACGGCGGCTACTCCTGGGACCTCGAGACGATCCTCTCGCGGTCGAGCAACATCGGCACCATCCTGGCCGCCGAGACGATTCCTCAGGAGACGTTCTACGAGTACCTGCAGAGATTCGGCATCGGCGAGGCGACGGGGCTGGGCTTCCCCGGCGAGACCTCCGGCTACCTGCCGCCCCGCGAGGAGTGGTCAGGCACGACCTTCCCGACACTCACCTTCGGTCAGGGCTTCTCGGTCAACGCCGTTCAGGCGGCCAGCGTGTTCGCCACCATCGCCAACGATGGCGTGCGGGTCCCCGCCTCGCTCGTGAAGAATTCCGACGTGGGGGATGCCCCGATCGACGGTGAGCGCGTCGTGTCGGGGGACACGGCCCGCACGATCCGGGAGATGCTGGAGAACGTCGTCGCCGACGGAGGGACCGCTCCCATGGCCGGCATCCCGGGCTACCGCGTGGGCGGCAAGACCGGCACGGCGCAGGTCATCAACCTCGACTGCGGCTGCTACGACGGGTCGACGATCGGCTCCTTCCTCGGCATGGCGCCGATCGAGCAGCCGGAACTCGTCGTCGGCGTCACCATCGTGAAGCCGGCATCGGAGCAGAGGGGAGGCGAGGTGGCGGGACCGGTGTTCCGGGAGGTCATGACCTACGCCCTGCAGGCGCGCAAGGTGGCGCCCATCACGCCGTCCCCCGACTCCGCCGCGACGTCCCAGCGCGGGACGAACGCCGACGATGCCCGTCGCGGCAGGTAGCCTCCGGTCGTGTCGACGCCACTGCGTCCCGCCCCCCTCGAGCATCGCCTCGGGGACATCGCCGGGCGATGCGGACTCGCCCTGGCCGATCCCGCGGACGCGCAGGTGCGGGTCACGGGCGTCACGCTCGACTCGCGCGCGGTGCGTCCCGGCGACCTCTTCGCCGCCCTCCCCGGGGATCGCACCCACGGTGCCGCGTTCATCCCGCAGGCGCGCGACCTGGGTGCCGTGGCCGTGCTCACCGACCCGACGGGGCTCGGATCGGCCGCGGGACTGCCCGCGGTGGTCCACGACGAGCCGCGCCGGCGCCTGGGCGCGGTCGCCGCACTCGTCTACGGCGACCCCGCGAGCGACCTCCTCATGGTCGGTGTCACGGGCACCAACGGGAAGACGACCACGGCCTACCTCCTCCAGGCCGGACTGCGGGCGGCCGGGCTTCGCGCGGGGCTCATCGGCACGACCGGGGTCCTCCTCGAGGACGAGTCGCTGCCCAGTGCGCGCACGACGCCGGAGGCGCCCGACCTGCACGCCCTTCTCGCCGTCATGAGGGAGAGGGGGATCCAGGCCGTGGCCATGGAGGTCTCCAGCCACGCGCTCGTCCTGGGGCGCGTCGACGGCATCGTCTTCGACGCCGCCGTGTTCACCAACCTGAGCCAGGACCACCTGGACTTCCACCGCACGATGGAGGACTACTTCGCGGCGAAGGCCTCCCTCTTCGTCCCCGAGCGGGCCCTGCGGGGCGTCGTAGGCGTCGATGACGCGTGGGGACGGCGACTCGCCGTCGAGGCGACGGTCCCCGTGACGACGTACGCGATCGACCACGATGCTGACGTGCGCTGCGTCTCCATCGCGTCCGATGCCCAGGGGCAGGTGCTCGCCGTGGACGACCGAGGGGAGCGCGCGTCTGTGAGGGTGGGCCTCCCCGGCGACTTCAACGCGGCGAACGGTCTCGCCGCGTGGACCGCGCTGCGCGCCCTCGGACGGCCCGAGCACGCCGCGGACGCGGGCATGGCCGCCGTCCGTGTCCCGGGGCGGATGGAGATCGTGGACGTCGGACAGCCGTTCCTCGCGGTCGTCGACTACGCGCACAGTCCGGACTCCGTGGAGCGGGTGCTGTCGTCGGTACGCCCGGCACCGGGTGGCCGGTGCATCGTGGTCCTCGGGTGCGGCGGCGACCGGGATCGCGACAAGCGGCCCGTGATGGGCCGCATCGCCGGTGAGCTCTCCGATCTCCTCGTCGTCACCGACGACAATCCGCGATCGGAGGACCCGGCTGCGATCCGCGCCGCCATGCTGGCCGGGGTCCCCGAGGGAGCCCACGTGCTCGAGATCGGGGACCGTCGCGAGGCGATCGCCGCCGCCGTCGCGGCCGCACGCCCCGGGGACGTGCTGCTGCTCCTCGGCAAGGGTCACGAGCCCGGCCAGGAGGCCGGCGGCGTGGTCCAGCCCTTCCACGACTCCGATGTCCTGGCCGCCGCCCTCGAGGAGCACCGCCGATGATCCCCATGACCCTGGCCGAGATCTGCGGCGTCGTCGGCGGACGCCTCGCCGACGCGGATCCCGACACGGTCGTGACCTCGGTCGTGGCCGACCACCGCGATGCCGTCCCCGGCAGCCTCTTCACGGCCATCCGCGGCGAGCGGGTCGACGGCCACGACTTCCTCGAGGCTGCGCGGGATGGCGGGGCGGTGGCGGCACTCACCTCGCGCCCCGCGGGCAGCCCGTCGATCGTCGTGAGCGACCCCGTCCTCGCGCTGGGACGCCTCGCGTCGTACGTCATCCAGCGTCTCCCGGACACGATGGTGCTCGCCCTCACCGGGTCCAGCGGCAAGACGTCGACGAAGGACATCCTCGGGGCGCTGCTGGCGAGCCGGGGCGAGACCGTCTGGCCGCGGGGCTCCTTCAACTCCGAGGTCGGCCTCCCGCTCACCGTCCTGTCCTGCACGACGAGGACGTCGTACCTCGTGCTCGAGATGGGCATGCGCGGGAAGGGGCACATCTCCTACCTGTGCGGGATAGCCCACCCCCGCGTCGGCGCCCTCATCAATGTCGGCTCGGCCCACCTCGAGCTGCTGGGATCCCGCGAGGCGATCGCCGAGGCCAAGGGCGAGATCCTCGACGACCTTCCCGACGACGGCGTTGCCGTCCTCCATGCTGACAACCCGCTGGTGATGGCGCAGGCACACCGCACCCGGGCGCGGATCGTCACCTTCGGGGAGGCCCCGGATGCGACCGTGCGGGCGAGCGATGTCCGGCTGGACTCCCGGGCCCGGCCGACGTTCGTCCTCCACTACGGCGATCAGGCGCTCCCGGTGACGCTGACGATCTCGGGGGAGCACCAGGTGGCGAACGCCCTGGCCGCCACCGGCATGGCCCTCGGGGCGGGGATGTCCCTGGAGGAGATCGTCGCGGGCCTCGAGGCGTACCAGCCCGCGAGCCGCTGGCGCATGGAGGTCGCCGAGCGGTCCGACGGCGTCGTCGTCATCAACGACGCGTACAACGCGAACCCCGAATCGATGCGGGCCGGGCTCAAGGCGCTCGTCGCCATGGCCGGGGCCAGCGACCCGCCGGCACGCACCTGGGCGGTCGTCGGCGAGATGCGCGAGATCGGCGACTCAACGGTGGAGGAGCACGACGCCATCGGCCGCCTGGCCGTCCGCCTGGATGTCAACAGGCTGGTGGCCGTGGGAGAAGGGGCGCGACCGGTGCACCTCGGTGCGTCCCACGAGGGCTCGTGGGGCAACGAGTCGATGTGGGTGCCCGACGCCGAGGCTGCCCTCGCCCTCCTGCGTGCCGAGGTGGCACCGGGCGACATCGTGTTCGTCAAGGCCTCCCGGTCGATCGGGCTGGACGCCGTCGCCACGGGCCTGCTGGAGCACGGCTCATGAGGCTCGTCGTCGTCTCGGGCGTCATCGCGGTGCTCGTGGTCTTCGTGGGCACGCCGATCCTCATCAAGTTCCTCAAGCGCCGCGGATACGCGCAGGCGATCCGCGAGTCCACGGTCGCCGAGCCCTACCCCGAGCACGAGGGGAAGCGCGGAACGCCGTCGATGGGCGGCGTCGCGATCATCGTCGGCGTCGTGCTCGCCTACTTCGGCACGCACCTGGTCTTCTGGCAGCCGCCCACGCCGTCGGGCCTCCTCATCCTGTACCTCATGCTGGGGCTCGCGGCTGTCGGAGTCGCCGACGACTACCTCAAGATCTTCAAGCAGCGGTCCACCGGCCTGCGCGCACGCACCAAGCTCATCGGCCAGGCGGTCATCGCGCTCTCCTTCGCCTGGCTCGCCCTGCAGTTCCCGAATGCGGTGGGGGAGACGCCCGCGACCGAGGCGGTGTCGTTCATCCGCGACACCCCGCTGGTGCTGCCGCTCGGTCTCTACCTGCTGTGGATCTGGTTCCTCGTCACGGCGTCGACGAACGGCGTCAACCTCACCGACGGGCTCGACGGTCTCGCCTCGGGCGCGGCGACCGCGACGTTCGCCTCCTACATCCTCATCGGCGTCTGGCAGTTCGGGCAGTCGTGCTTCTTCACCCCCGGGCCGACCTGCTACCCGACGGCCGCCCCGCTGGACCTCGCCGTCCTGGCCGCCGCCTGCGCGGGCGCCTGCTTCGCGTTCCTCTGGTACAACGCGGCGCCCGCCCGCATCTTCATGGGCGACACCGGGTCGCTCGCCATCGGCGGTGCCATCGCGGGCTTCGCCGTGGTGAGCCGGACCGAGCTCCTCCTCGCCCTGCTCGGCGGACTGTTCGTGCTGGTGTCCCTGTCGGTGATCGGCCAGGTGGCGTCGTACAAGATCCTGCACCGCCGCATGCTGCTGATGGCGCCCCTGCACCACCACTTCGAGATGAAGGGGTGGCCGGAGATCAACATCGTGGTCCGCTTCTGGATCGTCCAGGGCCTGTGCATCAGCCTCGGACTCACGATCTTCTACGCGGAGTGGGTCCGCGCGTGAGGCGAGACCTCGCCGCGCTCTCCTCCGCCCAGGCCGACTGGTCCGGCCTGCGCGCCGCCGTTGCCGGGATCGGCGTCGCGGGGTTCGCCGCCGCCGATGCCCTGCTGTCCGTGGGTGCCGACGTCACCGTGGTCGACAGCGCGACGGGTGAGCGCCAGGCGGAGCGCGCCGCGGTGCTGGAGGTGCTCGGGGCCGACGTCCGCCTGGGGTCAGCGGAGTCCGCGCCCGACGACTGCGACGTGTACGTCGTCTCGCCGGGCATCTCGCCCCTGGCCCCGGTCATCGTGTCCGCGCGGGAGCGGGGGATCCCCGTCTGGGGGGAACTGGAACTTGCCTGGCGCCTTCGCCCGTCGGTCGACCCGGCCCCGTGGCTCGCGGTCACGGGAACGAACGGCAAGACGACGACCACCCTCATGCTCGACTCGATCCTGCGGGCCGCGGGACTGCGATCTGCGGCGGCGGGCAATGTCGGCGACTCCCTGGTCGATGCGGTCCGGCGGAGCGACCTCGAGGTCATCGCCGTGGAGGTGAGCGCGACGCAGATGCCGTTCGCCCCGTCGCTGTCACCGGAGTCGGCGGCCTGCCTCAACCTCGCGCCCGACCACGTCGACTTCTTCGGCAGCTTCGAGGAGTACGCCCGGAACAAGGCCCTCGTCTACCGGAACTGCCGCGTGGCCGCCGTCTACAACGCCGACGACCCCGCGACCGAGGGCATGGTGCGGGAGGCCGATGTCGTCGAGGGCTGTCGCGCGGTCGGCTTCACGCTGGGAGTCCCGGCCGTGAGCATGCTGGGCGTCGTCGACGGCGTCCTGGTCGACCGCGCATTCCTCGCCGAGCGCGCGACGTCGGCGCAGGAACTCGCCAGCGTCGACGACGTCCCGAACTCCTCCCCGGCGAACGTCGCGAATGCGCTGGCGGCCGCGGGGCTCGCCCGGGCGCATGGCGTGCCGCCCGCGGCCGTGCGCGACGGCCTGCGCTCGTTCACCCCGGCGCCGCACCGGATCGCCAGGGTCGCCGAGGTCGGCGGGGTGGCGTTCGTCGACGCCTCCAAGGCCACGAACACCCACGCGGCCGAGACGTCGCTGCGCAGCTTCGACCCCGTGGTGTGGATCGCGGGCGGCCAGGCGAAGGGCCAGTCGTTCGACGAGCTCGTCGCCTCGGTCGCGGGGCGGCTGCGGGGGGTCGTGCTCCTCGGCGTCGATCGCGACGTCATCGCGGGGGCCCTGGCCCGGCACGCCCCGGGCGTCCCGGTGACCCACGTCGCGCGCGGCGATGCCGAGGCGATGACCGAGGTCGTGGTCGCCGCCGCGCGGATGGCCCGCCCGGGTGACACCGTCCTCCTGGCGCCCGGGTGCGCCTCCTGGGACATGTTCCGCGACTACGGGCACCGCGGCGATGCCTTCGCCGCCGCGGTCCGGGCCCTCGCCTAAGCCCACGGGCTCGCCAGCGACACGCCCCCCGACCTCCCCCGTCACAGGCGGCCCTTTGGGAACACTGGTCCCATGACTGACGAGGTCCGCGGGCGGAGCCTGCTCCACCATCCGCGGGGCCTGTACTACCTGCTCCTCGGCGCCGCGCTCCTCCTGCTCGGCCTCGGCCTCGTCATGGTCCTCTCGGCGTCGAGCATCCTCAGCCTCAAGCAGACCGGGTCGGCGTACACCCTCGCCCAGCGCCAGCTGCTCTTCGCCGCCCTCGGCATCGCGGCCATGCTCGTATGCTCGCGGCTCCCGGTCACCGTGTGGCGACGCCTGGCCTGGCCGGGCCTCATCGTGGCCCTGGGGCTGCTCCTCGCGGTGCTCGTCGTCGGCGTCGAGGTGTCCGGCCAGCGCAACTGGATCGACATCGTCGGGCCCTTCCGCCTGCAGCCCTCGGAGTTCGCGAAGCTCGCCGTCATCGTGTGGTCGGCGGACCTGCTCGCCCGCAAGGAGCCGGTGCTCAACCGTTGGTCGCACCTGCTCATGCCGCTGCTGCCCATGGCCGGCCTCGTGCTGGGCCTGGTCCTCCTCGAGGGGGATGTCGGCAACACCCTCATCCTCGCGCTCATCATCGCGGGGGTGCTCTTCTCCGCGGGAGCGCCGCTGCGGCTCTTCGCGCTCCTGGGCGTCGTGGGGCTCCTCGCGATCGGGGCACTCACCCTCGCGGCGCCGTACCGGATGAGCCGCTTCACCTCGTGGCTGGACCCGCAGGCCGACCGCCTCGGCGACGGCTGGCAGGTCATCCAGGGCCAGTACGCCCTGGGCACCGGGGGCTGGTGGGGAGTCGGGCTCGGCGCCAGCCGGGAGAAGTGGGGGTCCCTCCCGGAGGCGCACACCGACTTCATCTACTCCGTCATCGGCGAGGAGCTCGGTCTCGTGGGGACCCTGTCGGTCCTCGTGCTCTTCGGGATCGTCGCCTTCGTGGCGTTCCGGCTCGTCGTCGTGTCGTCGGACCTCTTCGTCCGCCTCGCCTCCGCGGGAGTCGGCACCTGGATCATCGGCCAGGCGGTGGTCAACGTGGGCGCCGTCCTCGGCCTCCTGCCCATTACCGGGGTTCCCCTGCCACTCGTCTCCTACGGCGGGTCCTCGCTCATCCCCCTGCTCATGGCCATCGGGATGCTGCTCTCCTTCGCCCGGACGCTCCAGCCCCCGGGCCGCGATGCGGATCCCGCGCGTCCGCGGCTGTACGTCGTCCCCGAGCCCGAGGGCAGCGGTCGGCGGTGAAGGTCCTGCTCGCGGCGGGGGGCACCGCCGGCCACATCGAGCCGGCGCTCACCCTCGCCGACACCCTGCGCGCCGCCGACCCGTCGGTCGACGTCGTCGCGATCGGGCGCGAGGACGGCCTGGAGGCCAGGCTCGTCCCGGCCCGGGGCTACCGCCTGCGCACGATCCCGGCGGTGCCGCTGCCCCGCCGCGTTTCGCGGGACCTCGCGCTCGTGCCGCCCCGCGTGAGCGGGTCGATCCGGCGCGTCGCTGCGGTGATGCGCGAGGAGCGCCCCGACGTGGTCGTCGGGTTCGGCGGGTACGTCGCCCTGCCCGCGTACCTCGCCGCGCGCCGCCTGGGCATCCCGCTCGTCATCCACGAGGCCAACGCGCGCGCCGGGCTCGCGAACCGCGTCGGCGCGCGGCTGACGCCGTGGGTCGCGGAGGCCGTCGCCGGCTCGCTGCCCGGCGCGACGCACGTGGGGATGCCGCTGCGCGCCTCGATCCGGGACCTGCGCCGGCCGGGGTCCGCGAGCACGGCTGCCGACGCCCGCCGCGCGCTGGGCCTGGACCCCCGCCTCCCGACCCTGCTCGTCTTCGGCGGCTCCCTGGGTGCGCAGCGCCTCAACCGGTCCGTCACCGAGGCGGCCGAGGAGCTCACCGCGGCGGGGGTGCAGGTCCTGCACGCGTCGGGGGAGCGTGGTTCGGGCATGCCCGAGGGGGGACTGCGGGCGCGCATGCCGGACGAGGCGCCGTACGTCGTCGTTCCCTATCTCGACCGGATGGACCTGGCCTACTCGGCGGCGGACCTCGCGGTGACGCGGGCGGGTGCGATGACCTGCGCGGAGCTCGCGGCCATCGGTCTTCCCGCGGTGTACGTGCCGCTGCCGATCGGCAATGGCGAGCAGTGTCTCAACGCGGAGCCCGTCGTTGCAGCCGGCGGGGGACTCCTCGTCGACGACGCCGACTTCACCCCCGAGTCGGTGCGCCGGATCGTGATCCCCCTCGCGCTGGATCCGGTCCGACTCGCCGCGATGCGTGAGAGCGCGTCGGGTCAGGGCGTGTCCGACGGCGACGAGCGCCTGGCCGACCTGGTGCGCGCCGCGGCCCTGCTCGGGGGGCGCCGGAGGTGAGCGGCAGCGCGGGCCGGGTGCACCTGGTCGGGATCGGCGGTGCCGGGATGTCGGGCATCGCGCGGATCCTGCTCGCCCAGGGCGTCGCGGTCTCCGGCACCGACGCGAAGGAGTCCCGTCGGCTGGTGGCCCTGCGCGCGCTGGGCGCTCGCGTGACGGTCGGGCATGACGCGACCGCCCTCGATGCCGGCGACGGCCCGCTCCGAGTCGTCGTGGTGTCCACGGCGATCCCGCCGACGAATCCCGAGGTGGTCGAAGCGCGGCGCCGCGGCGTTCCCGTGTGGACCCGGGCGGAGGCGCTGAACGAGGTGATGTCGGGGCACCGCCCCATCGCCATCGCCGGCACCCACGGCAAGACCACGACGACGTCGATGGTGACCGCGGCCCTTCAGGCGTGCGGCCTGGACCCCTCCTTCGCCATCGGAAGCGAGATGCAGTCCTCGGGCACCAACGCTCACCTGGGCAGCAGTGACCTCTTCGTCGTCGAGGCCGACGAGTCCGATGGGTCCTTCCTGCTGATGACCCCCCAGGTCGGCGTCGTCACCAACGTGGAGGCCGACCACCTCGACCACTGGGCCGGCTACGACGAGATTGAGGACGCTTTCGTGCGCTTCTGCGCCGCGACCGTCCCGCGCGACGGGTTCGTCGTCGCCTGCGCGGACGATCCGGGATCGCGGAGGGTCGCCGACCGCGCCCGGGCCGAGGGAGTCGACGTGCGCACCTACGGGGAGGCGGCCGACGCCGACTTCCGGCTCGTGCGGGGCGCGGCTCCTGTCGCGGGCGTGGGGACGGGCGGCACCGGGGGAGAGCGGCCCGCCGCCGGCTGGTCGTTCAACGTGGTGCACGGCGGAGTCCGGCTCCCGCGCATGACCCTGCGCGTCCCCGGCCGCCACAACGCCCTCAACGCAACGGCCGCGCTGGCCGTGGGCATCGGGCTGGGCTATCCCGAGTCGCAGCTGCGCGAGGGGCTGGAGGGCTTCGCGGGCACGCAGCGCCGCTTCGAGCTCCGCGGACAGGTCGGCACCATCCGCGTGTACGACGACTACGCCCACCACCCCACCGAGGTCGAGGCCACGCTGCGCGCGGCGCGCGAGGTGGCGGGGGAGGGACGCGTCGTCGTCGCCTTCCAGAGCCACCGCTACACCCGCACCGCGGCCTTCGCGCGCGAGTTCGGCGAGGCGCTCGGATTGGCCGACGAGGTGGGGGTGCTCGAGGTGTACAGCGCCGGCGAGCAGGCGATCCCCGGTGCGAGCGGGTCGGTGATCGCGGCATCCGTCCCCCTGCCCGCGGACCGCGTCGTCTACCAGCCCTCCTGGGCGGCCGTCCCGGGGACGCTCGTGTCGCGCGTGCAGCCGGGCGACGTGGTCATGACGATGGGTGCGGGGGACGTGGGCCTGCTCATCCCCGAGATCCTCGACCTGCTGCGGCTCGAGGCGCGCTGATGCGCAAGGTGATCATCGCGGGCGTTGTCCTCGTCGCGCTCGCGGCGGCGGCGGCGTGGGTGGTGTGGTACTCGCCGTGGCTGGCGGTCGACAAGGTCGAGGTCACCGTGTCCGAGGCGCCCGCGGTCGCCGGCCCGCTCACCGCCGACGAGGTGACGGCGGCCGCGGCGATACCTCCAGGGACCCCGATGCTGCGCGTGGACCCGGCCGCCATCGAGGCCCGGATCGCCGCACTGCCGTTGGTGCGCAGCGTCCACGTCGACCGCGCTTGGCCGACGACATTGCGCATCGACGTACGCCGGCGCATTCCGGTGGCGATCACGTCGGCAGGGGCCGGCTACGAACTGGTCGACCGGGATGGCGTGGTCCTGCGCGCGGTGGATGGCCCCGTGGACGGCATTCCGAACGTCGAAGCGACCGGCGAGGGGCTGCCCGCGGCCATCGAGGTCGCCCATGACCTGCCCGGCTGGCTGGCGCCGAAGGTGCAGGTGATCAGCGGGAGCACGCGCAACGACGTGACCCTGCGGCTGCGCAACGGCGCGACCGTCCTCTGGGGGTCCGCCGAGGAGGCGAAGCTCAAGGGAGAAGTCCTGCGCTCCCTGCTCCGCACCGATGCGACGCGCTACGACGTGTCGGCACCGGGAGTCCCGACGACGTCGGACGACACCGCGGTCGCGAGCCCCGCGGCGACCGACCCGCCGGGGTGAGCGGCGTCAGTGCCCGAGGGCGCTCGGCTCCTCGACGTGGGTGAGGTGGCCGTCGAGGATCTCGAACACGCGGTCGGTGTACTCCACCATGCGCAGGTCGTGGGTCACCATGATCCCGGTCTTCCCGCGGTCCTTGATCTCGCGCCGCAGCAACTGCACCACCTGGCGTCCGAGCGCCGTGTCGAGCGCGGCCGTCGGCTCGTCGACCAGCACCAGGTCGGGATCGTTCATGAGTGCGCGCCCGATGGCGACGCGCTGGCGCTCGCCGCCGGAGAGCTGCTCGGGCAGGTTCTTCGCCCGATCGGCGAGGCCGAGTTCCTCGAGGAGCTGGTCGGCGCGCTGGGCAGCCGCCTTCTTGGGGGTCTTGACGAGCGTGGCGACGTAGAGGAGGTTCTCGCGAGCCGTGAGGAAGGGGACGAGGTTCGCCGACTGGAAGACGAACCCCACGCGCTCGGCCCGGAACTTCGTGCGCTCCTTGCGCCCGAGCGTCGTGACATCGATGTCGCCGATGTGGACCGAGCCGGAGCTCGCGGACAGCAGTCCGCCGATGATCGAGATGAGGGTGGTCTTGCCCGAGCCGGAGGGACCGAGGAGCGCGACGAACTCTCCCTGGTCCACCGCCATCGTCGCGTCGTCGAGGGCGGTGACCGCGGTGTGCCCGGTGCCGTAGACCTTGCTCACGCCATCCACGCGCAGCAGGGCTCCCGGGTGTGCCGCGGCGTCTGCCGCGGCACTCGGGCCGGGGCCGTCGGGCGCGGAGCTGGTCGCGTCGGCGACGGGATCGTTCATAGCGTGCCTCCGATGGCGGTCGCCGGGTCGATGCGGGCGATGCGCCGCAGCGAGAATGCCGCGCCGATGACGCCCGCGACGAGCGTGAAGAGCGCGATCTGGACGAGGGTGTCGGTGCGGAAGAGCGTGGGGACCGTGGGGGGGATGATGAGTCCGAAGAGCCGCGCGATGATCGTGCCGAGGATGATGCCGAGGATGGTCGCGACGATGGCCTGGACGAACACGGCGCGACCGAGCGCGCCGGTCGAGGTGCCGAGCGCCTTGAGGGCCGCGAACAGCTCCCGCTTCTCCAGCACGAGCAGGGCGAAGAAGAGCGCCACGACCAGTGTCGCGACGGCGACCGTCGTGTAGATGATGGAGTTGAGGGTGGACTTCTGCTGGGCCACTCCGGGGATCGCGAGGCCGACCTCGTCCGAGGTGAGGACCGTGGTGCCCGGGAGTGCTGCCGCGATGCCGGACAGGCTGGCCCCCGGCTCGGTGATGAGCGCCACGGCATTGATCGACGTGGGCTGGCCGCGCAGTTCGGGCCGCACGGCGTCGCGCATGGCGCGCCAGTCGGCCACGCTCGTCCACACCGTGGGCTGCAGCTGGTAGGCGGCATCGGACACGAACCCCACCACCTCCACGGGGACGTCCCCGACGGACACCTGCGATCCGAGGACGACGCCCTCGTCCTCTAGGCGCGAGTCGACGGCGGCGACTCCGGTCTCGCCGGGGTCCGGCAAGCGGCCGTCGACGAGCGTGGTGGGGGTGCCCGGGCCCCCGACCTCCAGCCCGAACACCGCGAGGTCGATCTCCCCCTCGGGCCCCTCGCCGCCGGTGAGGAGGACGCCGATTGGCCCCGCCGACTCGACGCCGGGCGCGGCAGCGAAGGCCGCCACGTCGGACTCGTCGAGCCGTGAGCGGATGAGGGAGCCCTCGGCGTCGTCGGAGAATGCGTACGCCGTGGCATCCGACGAGCGGACGGCGCCGGTCGCGCCGTAGAAGAGGCCATCGGCGAGGGCGCCGAGGACGAGCACGAGGAAGACGATGAGGGCAAGGGCTGCGACCACGGCCCCGAAGCGGCCCTTGCTGCGGGTGAGTTCGCCCCGCGACAGCAACTGTGCCGGGCCGGCCATCAGCGGGCTCCCACGGCGGAGGCGGGATCGATGCGCGCGATGCGCCGGATGCTGAGCAGGCCAGCGAGGAGCGAAAAGATCCACACCGCCAGGATGGTTCCGCCGATGAGCCCGGGATCGAGGATGACCGGGATGCCGGTGTTGAGGCCCTGCACGGCCAGGAGGGTGAGGGCAAGGGCGATCACGGAGGCCAGGAGCACGACGATGGTGATCTGGATGGCCACAGTGGCGGCCAGGCGCCCGGTGCTCGTGCCGATCGCGCGGAGCAGGGTGAAGGGCTTGAGCTTCTGCACGGTGAGGATGAGGAAGAAGAAGCCGATGACGACGATGCCGATCACGAAGGTGAGGCCCACGAGGATCCCGAAGCTCTGCGTGATCGACTCGATCCCGGGGATCAGGGCGACGGCGTCGTCGAGGGTGTAGCCGCGGACCCCCGGGACCGTGCTCGTCACCGCCTGCGCCACGGTCGCGGCGTCCGCCCCGTCGGCGACGTCGAAGGCGACGGCGTTCACGGGCACGAAGGGCAGCCCGGGGTTGGTGGCCGCGGCGGCCTCGTCGTACGTCTCGAGGTTCGCATAAAGAGTGGGAAGGGCATTGAACTGCGCGCCCCGGAGCAGGCCGACGACGGTGAGCTCGGTGCCCGCGGGATCCAGGGTGATCGTCTGCCCGATCTGGCCCGCGCCATCGACCGCGACCTCCCCGGGCGCCTCGGGCAGTCGGCCGCTGCTGAGACCCGAGGGCGCCCCGGGTGCGCCCGGCTGGAAGCCGAACACCTGGACGTCGGTCGCGCTGCCGTCGATGACCGCGGCGGTCGTGAAGGTTCCGACCGCGGCCGCGGACGCCACGCCGGGGACGGCCGCGATCGCGTCCGTCACGCTCGGATCGAGCCGGCTCGCCGCGATGTTGTCGCGCGCGAAGTCGGCGTAGACGATGCCGTCGGCCCGCAGCCCCTGGAGTGCGCCGATGAGCGCGCCCACGAGGGCACCGGAGAGGGTCGAGAGGAGGAGCACGAGGACCACGAGGAGGGCGACCGCGCCGGTGAGCAGGCCGAAGCGCAGCTTCGCGCGCCGGATCTCGCTGCCGGCCAGGCTCACGCATCCTCCCGAGAATGGTGCTCGACGTTATGGCCGCCCAAGCCTCTCGCGGGCGGCCCGCGCCCGCATCTCGGGGGTGGGAGGGTGGTGGGGTGAGCGCTGACGTCACCCTCGATCTGCGGGTCCCGGGGGCCCGCGATGCGTGGCTGCGGACCCGATGGACCCCCGCGGTCGGCGAACCGATCGGCTGGGCCTGGGTCCAGCACGGGTTCGCCCGCGGCGCGCGTCACCTCGCGGGCCTGGCCGCGCTCCTCGCCGCGCACGGGATAGCGGTCGTGCGGCCGGAGATCGCGTCGCTGCGGCCGTGGCACTCCCTGCACGACCGGGTCTTCCTCACGTCCGCGGCCCTCACCATCGCCCGCGCTCTCGAGGTGGGAATTCCCCAGCGGTCCGGGGTCGACGCCGGTCCCTCGTGGTGGGGGATCGGCCATTCCGCGGGGGCGGGGGTCGTGGCGCACGCTGCGGGGGTCCTCGGGCAC
>JBJTJS010000226.1:0-6292 GCA_046096085.1 bacterium | reverse complement strand
GGCCGACCCGGCGGTCGTGCCGAAGATGCCGAAGCTCACGGGAGCGTTGCCGATGCCGGTCATGCCGCCTCGCCCCCGACGCGCAGGCCTGCGGCACGGCCAGCCGTGACGGCGAGGGACTGCAGCGCGGCAACGTCGTCGAGGGCGCCCTGCGCGTCGCATTCCACGGGTGCACCATGGCGCACGCTCGCGGCGAACGCCTCGAGTTCGCGCACGAACGCCGTGGTGTAGCCGGAGGTCACGACATCGCGGTGCCGCACGCCGTCGGAGACGGACTCGATGGTGAACTCAGCGCGATGGTCGGCGAGGTAGGGGCCGGGCATCTGCAGGGTGATGCGGCCGGCACTGCCGATCACCTTGACCTCCTCGTCGTACTCGGGGAAGTCGGGGACCCAGTTCCACGACAGCTGCAGTTGCGCACCTCCCGGGAGCTGGCCGACGGCCATGATGCGCGGCGGCTCGGGCGCGCGGGCCTCGCCCAGCGGCGGGTCGACGCTCACGAAGTCCCACGACTCGGGGAGTCCGAGCCCCAGGGCGCGCAAGAGCGCGAGCTCGTGGATGACCGAGCCCAGGAGGACGTCGGAGTAGAGCAGGCGCACCCCGAGGGCGGAGTCGCCCATGGCCTCGTCGTTGCGGGCATCGGTGTAGGCGCGGCCGGCAGCGACGGCATCGGGATCGGGGTCGTCCGCGGGGATGAGGCCGACGTGCTCGAATTGGCACTCGTCGGTGGGGTGCAGCACGGTCACGCGCACGACGCGAATCGTGCCGATCCGGTCGAGCGCGGTGCGCGCCGCCCCGATGACGTCGTCGCACGCCTTCATCGTGCCGACCTGCAGCACGACGCCGCTGGCGGAGGCAAGGTCCATGAGCTCGCGGATCTCCGCGCGCGAGTGAGCGAGCGGCTTCTCCGCGAAGACGTGCTTCCCAGCCCGCAGGGCACCGGCCGCGATCTCGCCGTGGGAACCGGGCGTGAGGACGAGCACCGCCTCGACACTCGGGTCGGCGACGACGTCACGCCAGTCGTGGCTGGCGACGACGTCGCCGGGGAGTCGATCGGCCACCTCGCGGGCCAGCGACGGGGAGGCGTCGCAGACGTGCACGACGGTGAAGCGCTCGCGCAGGGTCTCGAGGTTGGGCAGGTGGACCGCCTGGCTGATGAGCCCGAGGCCCACCACGCCCACCCGG
Organism: bacterium; assembly: GCA_046096085.1. GTDB lineage: Bacteria > Actinomycetota > Actinomycetes > S36-B12 > S36-B12 > Mxb001. Next base: position 5,107 of record JBJTJS010000226.1, on the reverse strand, counting down.
ATCGGCGCCACCGCGGCTCCTTCCTCGCTCCTGCCCGCACCTTTGTCTACTGGTATGCAAAAGTCAACACTGGTCGGAATGAGAACCACCGTGCTACGGTCGGCCCACCATGCGAACGGGAACGTCGCCGCGCTCCGGGGGGCGCAGCCCGTCCCTGGGTGCCTACCGGGCGTTGGCCTCGAACCTGGCCTCAGGGCGGTGGCCCCCTGGCTCCCTGCTGCCCAGCGAGCGCACCCTGGCCGAGGAGCTCGGCGTCAGCCGCACGACGCTGCGCCATGCACTCCGCGAGCTCGCCGACGCGGGGGTGCTCGAGCCCGCGCCGCAGCGCGGATGGTTCGTGGCCCGCGCGTACATCAGCGAGGGGCCCAACATGCTCATGGGCTTCTCCGAGGGCGCGGCCGCACGCGGCCTCACCGCAGGGTCGCGCACCGTTTCGCTGGAGCTTCGCCCCTGCGACTTCGACACCGCGGAGTTGCTCGGGGTGCCGCCAGCGTCCGACGTCGTGGAGTTCGAACGGGTGCGCACGCTCGACGGGCTCCCGGTGGCCGTGCAGTCGCTGTCGTTCCCGCATCGGCTCGTCCCCGGGCTCGCCGACGCCGACCTCGACGACGTGTCGCTCTACGTCCTCCTCGCCGACCAGTACGGCCTGGTGCCCTCGCGCTGCGACTACACCCTGCAGGCAGAGGCCGCGTCCGAGCACGTCGCAGCCCTGCTCGACGTACCGGTGCAGTCGCCCGTGCTCGTGGGCCACGAGATCACCGTCGACAACCAGGACCGCGTCATGGCCGCGGGCCGCATGGTCTACCGCGGCGACGCCTACCGCTTCACCGCAACGCTCTTCCGCCTCTGACACCGAGGAGTGACATGGCCCGACGTGCGACGCCGCGTCCGGAGTACGACCAGCCGCAGGTCATCACGCCCGACAGCGTGACGCGGCACCTGTGGGGAGACACCGAGTCCGGATTCGTCGGGGACGAGGTGCTGCTGTCCACCCAGCGGCTGCACGCGCTCATCTTCACGCTCCCGCCGGGCGCGCGATTCGGTCACTCCGAGGACAACCGCACGGTGTTCGCGGCCGATGAGGTGTACGTCGTCCTCGAGGGCACGATCGCTGTCGTCGACCCTGCAATCGGGCAGGTGGTCCGCGCGGAAGCAGGCGACGCGGTGTTCTTCCGCCGCGACACCTGGCACCACGGGATCAACTGGGGCACCGGACCGGTACGGGTGCTGGAGTACTTCTCCCCGCCGCCTGCCACCGGCGCATCGTCGGCGTACGCCAAGACGGTCCCCTTCCTCGAGCATCCCGTGCACGTCGACGACGCGGCGGTGGGCAACTGGCCGATGGACCGCGTAGGGATCGAGAGCAAGGACACGCTCCACCTCGTGCAGCCGCGCGACATCCGATGGCGTGCGGAGGGCGACCTGCAGGTGGGGCTGCTGTGCTCGACGGAGAACCTCACCGTGGCCGACATCACCGTCCTCCCCGGATCGCCCAGCGCGTTGAGGCGGCACGACGGCGATGCTCTGCTGCACGGCCTCGCCGGAGAGGTCCACGTGCACACCCCGGATGCCCAGAACGCGACCTGGTGGCGCGTGCGCGCGGGTGACTCCATGGTCGTGCCGGACGGCTTCGCCTACCGCCTGGTCAACCAGTCCGACGCTCCGGCCCGCCTCGTCGCCGGGAGCGCCCCGGGCTACCTGCGTGACTAGACCGGTCGCTCTCGGCGTCGATGTCGGGGGCACCAAGACCCGCGCCGCGCTCGTCGACCCGTCCGGGGCCGTCGTGGCGTCCGACGAGGCCCCCACGGGTGGCGTTCCGCAGGCCGATCCGGGGCTGCGCGGGTCGCTCGCCGTCGCTCGCGCGGTGGCCGATCAGGCAGCGTCGTTCGGCTGTCGCGTCGAATGCGTCGGCGTCGGCGTACCGGAGTTCGTCGAGCCCGACGGCACGCTGCACAGTGCGCTCGTCATCGCGTGGGAGGAGCAGCCACGGGACCTCTTTGCCGTATTGGGGCCCACGATCGTGGAGAGCGACGTGCGCTGCGGTGCGATCGCGGAGTCCGTGCTCGGCGCGGGCCGCCAGCGTACGTCGATGCTGTACGTCAGCGTCGGCACCGGCATCTCCGCGACCCTCGTCATCGACGGTCGTCCCTGGGCGGGGGCGCGCGGCGAGGCCATCTCACTGGGCGAACTCCCCGTCGACCGAGTCGCCGACGTGGCGTCGACCGCGACGTTGGAGGAGTTCGCGTCCGGCGGCGCTATGGGCCGGCGCCTGGGCGTCGCGGGTGCGCGGGACGCCATGGCGCGGGCCGCGCAGGGCGACGCGGATGCGGCCGCGGTGGTGAGGAGTTCCGCGGTCGCGCTGGGCTCCGCGCTCGCGTGGGCGGTCAGCCTCGTCGACCCGCAGGTCGTCGTCCTCGGCGGAGGGCTGGGGACCTCCGGCGGGGCGTGGTTCGACGGAGTGCTCGAGCGGTACCGGGCCCTCGGCACCCCCGGCATCCCCCCGGTAGTCCCCGCGGAACTGGGGCCGGACTCGGGGGTCATCGGAGCAGGCCTGGTGGCCTGGGGCCGCCACGGTACGGCGGGCGATGGGGCGTGCTAGCACGGTAGTGGGCGCGGCTGGCTGACGTCGGTCCCCTCGGCCCCTACCGTGGCGCCGTGGCCGATGTCCAGACCGAGATCCACCCCGGTCGCCTGCTGTTCGGGATCTGCATCATCGCGGGGACGACGTACCTGTCCTTCGCGACGTTGAACTACATGCTCACACCGATGCTCGCGGATCTCGGACTGACGTCCGAGCAGGCCGGCCTCGCCCTCACCATCCCGTCCCTGGCGGCGCTGCTCATCGTGTTCCTCGCCGGGCGACTGGGCGACAAGCTCGGGCACCGCAGGATCATCATGGCGTGCTCCCTGCTCTACATCGTGGGTGCGGCCACCGTGATGCTCGCCCAGGGCATCGGGATGCTGTCCGTCGGCCTGTTCCTCCAGGGCATCGGGGTGACGGCGGCCGAGGTCGTCGTGATCGGCCTCATCGCCGTGCGGTTCACCGAGCCCAAGTCGCGCGCCAAGGCGTACGCCCTCTTCGGCATGGCACTGCCAGCCGTGTACCTGATCTTCCCGGTCGTGGCAGGCTGGCTGAGCACCTACGTGTCCTGGCGCGCGAACGCGCTCGTGTGGGTCATCGGCGCCTTCCTCATGTTGGCTTGCGCCGTGTTCCTGCTCCCGACCGCGAAGCGACAGCGACCGGGCGAGATGTGGACTCCGCTCCTGGCCGGTCTCTTCTGCGTCGGCATCGTGCAGTTCATCGGCCACTCCGCCGACTACGGCGTCCTCTCGGTGCCGGCCCTCGCCTCCATCGGCACCATGCTGGTGGCCTTCGTGCTATGCGCCGTGCTCTACCGGAGGTTCCCGAACCCGTCGCTGTCCCTCGAGCCGATGAAGAATGGCAACATCACGATCGTCCTCACGGTCATCCTGCTGGTGCCGACGCTCAACACGTTCTTCTTCGTCATGGTCGCCCTGGAATACATGTTCGGGCAGAGCGCCTTCCAGGCGGCCGTGCTCATGGTGCCCGCCCAGCTCGCCTCCATCGTCGGCGCGGGCTTCATCTCCGATCGCCTCACCGAGAAGCTCGGGATCAAGCGCGCGGGGGTGACCCTTCTCCTCATCCTCGCCGCCGTCATGGCCATCCCGCTGACCTTCTCCGGCACCACCCCGATGTGGTGGGTCCTCGTCTACGCCTGCATCTTCGGCGGGATCGTGGCCGGTGCGGAGGTCGTCGCACTCAACGCGCTCATGAGTTCCGCGCCTGACGACGAGGGCGGCAACAGCGCTGCCTTCGAGGGGTCGGCCGAGGAGATCGGGATCGCGCTCGGCGTCGTCCTCATGACGGCGCTCGTGTTCGGACTGGGCACGTACTCGCTGCAGACGCGGCTGGAGGCCTCAGGCCTCCCGCCGGACGAGGCGGCCCAGGTGTTCGAGGACATCCAGGCGAACTCCGACGACCCCGCGGCGTTCTCGGCGTACAGCCACCCGCTGCCCGACGGACAGGACGCGAACGACCTTGAGAAGGAGGCGTTCGCCGACGGCCTGAAGGCCAACGGCGTCGCCGGCATCGTCATCTGCCTGCTCGCCGCCGGGCTCTTCGCGGTCCACCGGCCGCAGGAAGGCGACGACGTCGAGGCCTACGCCGAGGACGAGACCACCCCCTAGCCCCGGAATGACGGCATAGAGTGGGGGGATGACCCTGCTGTCGCGCCGTGAGTTCCTCGAGGCGGCCGCGGTTGCCGGAGCTGCGGTCACCGTCGGTGGTGCCGCCTCCGCCGCTCGCGCCGCCGCTCCCCCCTCCGCACCGAGTGCGGCCGACCTGTCGCGCATCACGCGGGTAGCGATCCACCCCGCGGTCGGCTTCGCCCGCGTCGGCAACAGCCCCGAGGCGTTCTACTTCGGCCCGGAGATCCCCGGCACCACGCCCCGCGGTCCCTTCAAGGACGCGAACGGCGCCATGGCGAAGCAGGCCGCGCGATTCCGCATCTACGGCTTCGACGACCAGGACCGCGTCGTCGCCGAGCTCACTGCTGCGGACGCCGACATCACGTGGCACGTGGACGTCGCCAACTCCAAGCCCATCTTCTACGTCCCCGACCAGGCCTTCGACGTCCCCAACCCGCCGCCGACGCCTCAGCGCAACCCGAAGGTCGACGATCGCCGCACCCTGGTCACCCGCGCCACGCCGCGCACCCTCACGGGCGCCGGCGCGAAGCCGCAGGAGCTCGACGGGGGCACCTTCCTCGGCATCCCCGTGACGCTGGGAGAGGTGCTCACCGATGCCGCGGGCCGCCTCGTCGTCATGCCGGGGCCGGGCAAGGCCATCCCCGGGCCGGGCGCGCCCCCGCTCACCGGCCTCAGCAGCGACGGCTGGACCGACGACACGTGCGACGGCCCCATCCGCGCCACCGTGCGCATCAACGGCAGGACCCTCCAGGCCGACCCCGCATACGTCATCTGCACCACGCCGGACTGGGGGCCTTCGGTCGCCGAGGCCATCGTGACGCTGTACGACGCCATCGAGTCGGCGCTGGTGTCCGCCAACCGGCGGAAGAAGCCGCCG
>JBJTJS010000225.1:0-5905 GCA_046096085.1 bacterium | reverse complement strand
GGGCGGATCCCTTCCGGACGTGCGGGTGGCCGACCAGCCCGTCCCACCATCCCCCCACGATGTGACCCGGTCCCGCGGGCCCGGTGACATGAGAGTCGCCGGTCAGGGCGTGGCAGACGTAGACCGCGTTGCTGCGGTCGTCATTCAGCGTCCCCCACGTCTGGTAGGCCACCCGCACGTCCGGAAGGGATCCGCCCAGGGCGAGATCGAGCGATCCCACGTCCAGGAAGCGACGCTGTCCCACGTCGAACCCCTCCCGCCAGCCACCGCTGGCGGGAGGGGGACCGACGTAGGACAGCGGTCCGTAGGACGTGGTCACGCGCGCGTGCTCCCCGCTCAGGCCTGCTTGGCCGCGCGGAAGCCGGCGTCCAGGTCGGCGAGGATGTCGTCGATGCCCTCGATGCCGACGGCGAGCCGCACGAGGCCCGGCGTCACGCCCGCGGAAGCCTGCTCCTCGGGGGTCAGCTGAGAGTGCGTCGTGGACGCCGGGTGGATCACCAGGCTGCGAACGTCGCCGATGTTGGCGACGTGGCTGTGGAGCTCCAGCGCCTCGACGAACCGGCGACCGGCTTCCAGCCCCCCGGCGATCTCGAACGACAGCACCGCACCCGGGCCTCGTGGCGAGTACTTCTGCGCCAGGGCGTGCCAGGGACTCGAGGGCAGTGCCGCGTAGTTGACGGCGAGCACCTCGTCACGCCACTGGAGGAACTCCGCGACGACCTTGGCGTTGTCGACGTGGCGCTCCATGCGCAGGCTCAGGGTCTCGAGGCCCTGGGCAAGCAGCCAGGCGTTGAAGGGGGCGACAGCGGCACCGAGGTCGCGCAGCAGTTGCACGCGTGCCTTGAGGATGAACGACAGGTTCGCGCCGAACGCCGATCCCACGCCGAGGTCCCGGGCGTAGACGAGGCCGTGGTAGCTCGGATCGGGCTCGTTGTAGTTCGGGTAGCGCTCTGGGTAGCGCGCATAGTCGAAGTTCCCGCTGTCGACGATGACGCCCGCGACGGCGGTGCCATGCCCCCCGATGTACTTCGTCGCCGAGTGGACGACGATGTCCGCGCCCCACTCGATCGGGCGGATGAGGTAGGGCGTCGCCACCGTGTTGTCCACGATGAGGGGGACTCCGGCCTCGTGCGCCACCGCCGCGACACCCTCGATGTCGAGCAGGTCGTTCTTCGGGTTGGAGATCGACTCGCCGAAGAAGGCCTTGGTATTGGGCCGAACTGCCGCACGCCAGGAGTCCAGGTCGTCCGGATCCTCCACGAAGCTGACCTCGATGCCGAGCTTGGGCAGGGTGTAGTGGAAGAGGTTGTAGGTCCCGCCGTAGAGGCTGGGGCTAGACACGATGTGCGACCCGGCCTCGGCGACGTTGAGGATGGCGATGGTCTCGGCCGCCTGCCCGCTGGAGACGAGCAGGGCCCCCACGCCGCCCTCGAGCGCGGCGATGCGGTCCTCGACCGCGGCCTGCGTTGGATTCATGATGCGCGTGTAGATGTTGCCGAGTTCCTTGAGCGCGAACAGGTTCGCCGCGTGCGTCGTGTCGTTGAACGTGTACGACGTGGTCTGGTAGATCGGCAGGGCGCGTGCATTGGTCGCCGCGTCCGGCGTCTGGCCGGCGTGGATCTGACGGGTCTCGAAGGACCAGCCGCTTGTCATGTGGGCTCCTTGTGGGGTGGATACGGGCAGGGACGTTCGCGGATCCGGTGGGAACCGGACGGCAGGAAGTGACGGGACCTAGCGCGTCACGGGGTACACGTCATGAACAGACCTCCGAGCCATCCGGGGTCTTGCCCTCTGCAAGACCCGCGCTTGCCTGCGAAGCAGGCCAGGTCGACACCCGGGGCACCCCACCGCGGTCGGAGGGTTGCCGCCCAGCAAGCCGGGGCTTGTCGCTGGGACTCATGACCTGCAGGAAGACTACCCGAACCAGCGCGGGGAGTCACCCGGGGCTCAGCCAGCCCGGCGGCAGGCCTCTCGCGTGAGCCCCCGCAGCCCGGCCAGCCACTCCCCCGGCGGCAGGCCCGCGGCGACACTCGCGTCGACGAGCGCGGCCAGGGAGTAGGTCGGATCGTCGTCCCGAGCCCTGCGCAGGGCGATGCTCGCCCGGGTCCCGTCCCCGCGCTGCCAGTGGAGGATGCCCAGCACGGTCGCCGCCGCGGCCACATCGCCCGGCGGGGCACAGCGCACGATGTGCTCGAGTGCGCAGCGCATGTCCGACCAATCGCCGCGGGGCGCGCGGAGCAGGTCCCAGATCAGTGTGTCGCGCACTCGGGTGTCGCGCAGGGCGGCGAGGGCCATGGCCACCTGGGCAGCCGCCGGTCCAGCGGCCGGGTGGCCGCCCCCGCCGGCGCCCGCGAGCACGTCGTGCGCCTGGGAGATCGCGATGTCCCGGGTCTCCTCCTCCACCGGCGGCATCCCCGCCAGGAGGCGAACCACCTCCGCGGCGGCCTCCGGGTCCCGGGGCCGCAGGGTCGCCTCGAGGTCCTCGCGGCTCGCGGCCACCTCGCGCCCAAGGAATGCCGATCGCGCGCGCGTTCGTGCGGCCGAGCCGACCCTGCGCCCTCCCGGGGGACAGCAGGACGTGTCCCGACAGGTGAGCGAACGCCATCGCTGCCCCCAGGTCCACAGTTGATCGAGGACCCGGATCCCCCTCTCGTCGAGGGCTCCTGTGAGGGCGGGAATCGCGGTGCGCACGTCACGCTCCCGTCGGATCGGGGCCCACGCCACGATGAGCGCGTCGCGGGACTCCGCGGTCGCCGCGCGGGGCGGCTGGGCCGGCCCGATGCGGCCCCGGCCCGCGGCACGCGCGAGGACGTCGGCGAATTCCCGGGCCCAGGACTCCAGGTCTCCCGGGTCAGGAAGGACGATGCGGCAGGACAGGGCGAGGTCGCCCCTCCCGTCGGCGAGGAGGACCACCGCGGAGTTCCACGGGACGAACCCGAGGAGGTGGGGAATGCTCGCGATGGCGTCTGCCGGGGAGCGCAGGAACGGGGGCGTGGGGACGGGCTCGCGACGGGTGCCCGGGGCGTCATGGACCATGCCCCGAGGCTCTGCGCCCGCCGCCGCCCCGGCCATGCCCCGGCCCAGCCTGTGGATGAACGGGCCTCCCGATCCTTGGGGACAGCGGGCTATCCGGCCGTGGCCACCACCCGGCGCACCGTGCACGCCCACGGGCCACGGGGCGACGCGACCTCGACGATGTCGCCCGCGCGTGCTCCCAGGAGGGCCCGGGCGAGGGGGGAGTCCCAGGAGATGCGCTCCTCGTCGATGGTGGCCTCCTCCGGATGCACCAGCCGCACGCGGGTGCGGGTGACCGTAGGCGGCGCGAACGTCCGGGACTTTCCACTCCGCGACTTCGCGGTCCCGCTGGCCGCCGCCGACTCGATCTCGACGACGGATCCGGCCTGCACGCGAGCGCCGCGGCCACCCTTCGTCGCCGGCATCGGCTGAGCGGCGGCGATGACGCCCTCGAGCCGGCCGACCTCGGCCAGGGTGCGCTCGAATTCGGCCATGTCCCGCTCGTCGCGCTCTGGGCCCATGAGGTGGGGCCGGAGGCGGTCCAGGACGTCGATGCGCAGGCGGTCGATCCGCTCCGAGATGGCGGCGCGTCCTTCGGATGTGAGGACGATGCCGCGGGGAAGCCCGGTGTCGGTCGTGGTCAGAGTGGAATTGCTCATGGTGCACCTCCGGGCGGCATGAGCCGCAGCCGAAGGTCTCCCACCGCCGGCAGGACCAGGTGGCCCTGCCGACCCGGACACCGGGAGCCGCTGCGGCCCCGTGATGACGATGCCCCGGCGAGGGGGTACTCCCCTTCGCGTCACAGGGTAGGGGAAGCCCCGGCGTCGTGCATCCCGGGGACCGGCCCCAGGGTCGGACGCTTGGGGCTGATCCCGTCCCCGGAACTGCGACGGCGGATGCGCCGGGCCACCCAGGGGGCGAGGTGGCGGCTCGCCCACCGAACGTCCCCGGCCAATCTCTCCGCGAACCCGCGCGGCGCCTCCGGCACGGGGGTGCGCCACGCGTCGTCGCCGACGCCCAGCGCCTCGAGCACGGCCAGCGAGGCGAGCTCGTGCCCTTGAGGGGATAGGTGCAGGCGGTCCTCGTCCCAGAACTCATCGGCGTCGAATGCCGCGCAGCCCCAGAAGTCCACGACGAAGCAGCCGTATCGATGGCCGATGGCGCGGGTCGCGGCATTGGCGGCGACGATGCGGTCGGTGACACGGCCCATGACGCGCGACTTGCGCGAGGGATCCCCGAACGCGAAGAGGATCACGTCGGCTCCCTGGGAGCGCAGGCTCCGGGTCGCGTTCTCGACATGCGTGGCCGCCGCGTGCGGGTCGTAGCGGGGTCTCAGCGTGTCGTTGATACCCACGGCCAGCGACACGAGGTCAGGTCGCAGGAGCAGTGCCTCGGGGACCTGCTCTGCGACCACCTGCGGCGTCGTACGCCCGCGGATGGCCAGGTTGGCGTACCGGAAGTCCGGGTCGAGCGTTGCGAGGCGCTCGGCAAGACGGTCCGCCCATCCACGGTGCCGTCCCGACGCATCAGTGACGTCCATGAGCCCCTCGGTGAAGCTGTCCCCCAGCGCGACGTAGCGGGTCCAGCGGGGCGGCGTGGCCGGCCCGTCTTCGAGCCGGCCCGTGAAGGAGCCCGTCATCCGAGGCGGGTTCAGGAGGCAGGGGCAGCCGAGCCGGCCGACGGGGCCGGGGTCTTGTCGACCGCGTAGGTGCGGCTCGCCCTGCGGAACCACAGGATGATCGCGAGGATGCCGATGAGCATCTGGGGCAGGTACGACGCCATCCGCCAGACCACGTCGGCCGCCTGGGCCACCGCACCGGACACGCCCATGCTCTGCAGCAGCGCGATCATCAGTGCGTCGGTCGTCCCCAATCCCCCGGGCGTGATGGGCACCATGAGCATGATCTGGCTCGTCGCGAACGCTCCGAATGTGGCCAGCATCGACGTCCCCTCGTTGTCCCAGCCCTCGACGCCGCGCAGGCAGGCGTAGAAGATGAGGAACTGGGTGAGGATGACGCCCAGCTGCGCAGCGGTGAGGAGCGCCCAGCGACGCTTGAGGACCCCGTAGAGATCCGCGCGGTACTTCGTGATGGGCTGCACGAGGTCGAGGTCCTTGAGCTTCTTGATCCGACCGCGCAGCGGGTTGATGAGCTTGTTGCAGAAGTTGCCGATGGCCACGGCGAGCTTCTCCGACCGCATGATCAGCACGAAGCCGCCGATGAACACCACGAGGATGCCCAGGCCGAGCGGCGCCACCCAGTTGTACTGGCTGTTGCCGCCCTCGATGGTGAGGGCGACGACGCCGAGGATGGGCAGGCCCAGGGAGACGAACATGCACCAGAGTCCGACGACGGTGATGGCCGCGGTGGCCGCAGTCCCGGAGATCTTGTACGACGTGAGCATGGCGTACTGCACCGCCAGTCCGAAGGCTCCTCCCGCAGGCACGCCGTTGGAGATGGCGAACGCAGACTGGTTGACCTGCTGTGAGGGCCAGTACTTCAGGCCGGGCGTCACGGTCATGAAGGGGAAGCCGTACACGATGAGGTAGAGGATGACGGTCACCGCGATGATCGCTATGGCGATCGGCGACATGTCCGCCAGCTCGGCGAATGCCTGCTGGTAGTTGGAGCCGGTGACCTGGGGGATCACCGTCCAGAGGATGAGGACGATGAAGATCAGGCCGATGATCCCCAGGATGATCGACTTCTTCTTGTCCAGCGCGGCAGTCGGCGGCGCGGCGGTCGCCTCTGGTGCTTCTTGGGCTTCCTGAGACACGGGTTCCTCCCTCGGCGTTCGCCCTGACCTTACGCGCTTTCGGCCCCCGGGGAGGGGGGGCCGCGCCGTGGTCCTGGGCGACGGGGCAGGATGCCCCCATGAGGCTGGACCACGT
>JBJTJS010000224.1:0-21838 GCA_046096085.1 bacterium | reverse complement strand
CGCCGCCCTCATCGCCGCCAGCCTCACTATCCCCCCGCTCGTCGCGGCCCCCGCCCAGGCGGCGCCCTCGGACGTCGCGGGCATCGAGACCGTCGGCCCGATCCCCACGATCCAGGGTCGAGGCCAGGCGCGCCCGGACCTCCCCGCCGGGGTGGCCGTGATGCCGCGCGGCAGCGTGCTCTCCCCGGTGAATGCGCAGGTGTACGACGCCCGCCTCGCCGACGAGCCCAGCGTCACGGCCCGCGTCCTCTTCCTCACCGGCGGCCGAGACGCGGTCATCCACAACGGCGCACTCCGCAACGGCTGGATGACGATCCCCACCACCCTCGTCGCCGGCGGCGACTACGAGGTGCAGGTCGACCGGGGCTCCGGCACCTGGCAGCGCATCGGCACGTTCAACGTCGGCACGCGCAGCGGTGGCGTCGGCCCGATGGCCGCCGTGGGCGGCATGAGCGTGTCCACCGTCACCGGCGAGGCCGCGTGGAGCTGGACCTCCGAGCCCCTCGCGAACTCGGGCCTGACGTCGATGCTGGCGTGGGGCAGCGGCGTCACCCGCTCGGGCGGCGTGCCCGACGGCTGGCGCCTGGCCCTGAACTCCGGTTCGCCGTGGTCCTCGCTGTCCGAGCGCGGCCCCGAGGCCGAGGCGCTGCGCCAGCCGGGCGCCCCCGGGGTCGATCGCGTGAGCGACACCGCGGTGACCGTCTCCTACGACTACCCGTACGGCGCCGAGGCCGTGCTCCTGCAATACCGCCAGGGCAACGGCAAGTGGCGGCTGCTCGCCCGTGCAGGGGAGAAGGCGGAGGACCTCTACCTCCCCGTCCCGCAGGGCCCGGTCGACGTGCGCATGGGCGTGAAGTCCGACACCGGCACCGTGCTGTGGAGCGATGCTGTGCGCGCGACCGCGCGCCCGACCGCTGAGCGGCCCGATGCGCCCCTCGCGACCGCCGGCCGCAACTCGATCGCGACCGCCGGCGATGCCCCTGCCGTGGTCACGCTGCGCGGCTGGGACGGCTCGCTCATGTCGTTCGTGCGCAACGACCTCGGCGTCTACGAGCAGGCCAACGGCTCGTCGATCCCCGGCTACGTCAATGCCCTCACGCGGGAGTCCGACGGCGTCTGGGAGTTCGCCGACACCCAGGGCGTGGTGACGCGCTTCGTCGGCGGCCGACCGGTGAGCGTCTCCTCCCAGGGCCAGGTCACGACGTCGATGCAGTGGGACGAGCAGGGCCGCCTGGTCGCCGCGTCGGCAGGCCCGGGTCGCGACATGACCTTTACGTACGCCGGCTCCGGTGCCTGCCCGGACTGGACGGCCCACGGCTTCGACGCCGCCCCCCGGGGCATGCTCTGCCGCATCGCCTATCCCGGGGGTGCGGCCACCGAGATCGGCTACGCCGACGGCTACCTCGCGCTCGTGAAGGATCCCGGCAATGTGGGCACGACCCTCGGCTGGGACACCCTCGGTCGCCTCGTGTCGACGCGCTCCGGCTTCGTGTCCCAGGTCGCCACGCGGGAGCCCGCGGCCGCCGGCGTCCTGGTGCGCCTGGACTACGACGCCCAGGGCCGCGCGTTCGCCCTCGTCGACCAGCCGGACGAGGCAGGGGCGGCATCGCAGCGACGCGAGATCTCCTTCCCCGCTATCAACGACACCGTGCTGAGGCGATGGCTCGCGGGCACCGGCGAGCCGCTGACCGCGCGCGTACGCCAGGTCGAAGCCGGCCCCTACCGCATGGGCATCACCTACCAGGTCGACCCGCTCCAGTTCACGACGATCTCGGCGCGCGACGCCGCCGGCCTCAGCATCGCCACGCGGGCCGACGCCCGGACCGGGCGCCTGGCGAGCTCGATCGACGCCCAGGGCCGTGCTGTGCGCTACGAGTACGACGACCGCGGCCTCGTCGTCAAGGTCAAGGGACCCTTCACGGCCGGCAGCGGCACCCGGGCTGCCGGAGACGGCACGGTCACGACCAACGAGTACGACACCGTGCGCGAGGCGGGCGCGGACCGCGCGATGTCCGGCCTGCGCGCCCAGGTGTACTCCAAGGCGCAGTTCGGCGGCGACGTATCCGCGGAGTTCTGGGAGGCCGTGCCCGGCCAGGGCGGCCTGTCGGCCTCGTGGTCCGGGCGCTCGACGCAGTTCTCCGCGCAGGCGGCGGGAGTGTGGGTGCCCTCCGAGGCCGACGACGCGAAGGGCGCGACTGCGGGATGGCAGTTCGAGGTCCGCGCCTCCACCGACGCCGACGTGTCCTTCATCATCGGCGGGATCGTCTGCGTGGTGAACAAGCCGTGCCTGGTCCGCGGCGTACCCAAGGGTCCCAAGGCCGTCACGGTGCAGGTCGCCCGCGCGGCGTCGCGCGGCTTCTTCACCGTGCTCGCCGCGCCGGCCGGCCAGGCCCCCGCGCTGATCCCGACCGCGCAGGTCGGCCCGGGCTACGCGCTTGCGACCGAGCAGTCCACCAACGACATCGTGGGCGGAGCCGAGCTCGAGACCCGCTACGCGTTCGACGATCCCGCTCGGGGTCGTCCCACTGAGGTCATCGCTCCGCTCGGCCTCACCACCGCCTTCGCCTACGAGGACTCCGCCAAGGCCCGGCTGCTGCGACGCACCACCCCGGGCGGCGGCGTGCAGTCGACCGAGTACTGGCCGGAGTCCGGCGCCGTTCCTCTGCCGGCGCCGTGCGGCGCGGGCAGCGCGGTCGCCTCGGGCCAGGCATCGACGATCACCCGGCAGGACGGCACGAAGGTCACGACGTACTTCGACGCCCGGGGCCGGACCATCGCCGCGGTCGACGGCGACGAGACCATGTGCATCACGTACTTCGCCGACTCCAGCGTCAAGGCGACGGCGATCTACGTGCCCGCGGGGCTCCTCGAGAGCGCTGTGTACGAGCACGCCGTGGATGGCGACCCGCGCGTCACCCGCCAGACGACGACCCACGGCGATGCCGCGCCCGTCAACCCGGGGGGCTCGGTGACGACCACGTCTCGGGTCGACCTGCTCGGCCGCGCGATCGAGACGACGAGCGCCGCCGGGGTCGTGACCCGCACGACGTACGACATCCTCGGCAACCCGACGCGCGTGGTCCAGACACCGCCGGTCGGCGACACCCTGACCTTCGACTACTCCTACCGCGCCACCGACGGCCAGCTCCAGTCGCAGAGCGTCAACGGCGTCCTCGCCGCGACGCTCGCGTACGACGAGCAGACCGGCAGGATCGCTTCGGTCGCCTACCCGGATTCCATCCGCGCGACCTTCGGCTACTTCGGCAATGGCCAGCTCGACCAGGTGAGCGTGGCGTCGGCGGACCCGCGATTCACCCGAGTCGCGCACTCCCTCGACCGCGCGGACGCGGGCCGGATCCTGAGCGAGTCGCTGATCGTGCGCGGCACAGCCGCGAAGCAGGAGAGTCGCTCCTACACCTACGACGAGGCGGGCCGCCTCACCCGGGCGGTCATCTCGACGGATGGGGAGCGCTCGACGTTCGCGTACGGCTTCGGCACGCAGGCAGCAACATGTGCCGCGTCCTACCAGGCGGGCAGGGACAACCTGCGCACGAGCGGCACGCGCGACGGCGCGACGTACACCACCTGCTACGACGCCTCCGGGCGCCTGGCATCCACGACCGATCCCGCGCTCGGCGGCAGTGCCGAGGTCAGCTACGACTCGCGCGGGAGGGTCACGGGCATCTCAGGTGCGCAGGCGCTGGCCATCCAGTGGTCGGAGGGCACGACTCTCGCGCGCCTCGACGAGATTCGCGGCGATGAGTTCGTGCGCACGACTCTCGACACCTACGGCAGCGGCATCCTCGACAAGACGGTGACGACGAACGAGGGCAGCACCACCGTGCGCTACGGCGGGCCCTTCCTCCTCGCCGTCACCGATGGCGAAGCCACCGGGCTCGCGGCCACGCAGTACGGCCTCCCCGGCGGCGCCACAGTCACGGCCGAGCCAGGAGCCGGGGCCACCCTCACGATCCCCGGAGCCGACGGGTCGGCGCTCGTCACGATCCCGGTGCCGTCCCTAGGTGCGGGCGCGCAGGCCGGCGGCGGGCTGTCCCCGCGGTTCGGCCCGTACGGCGAGCCGCTGGTGGCACCGACGTCCACCAGCGCCATCCCGGACTACGCCTGGCGGGCCGGTGCGCGCCAGGAGACCCTCCCCGGCGAGAGCAGCGTCACCCTCATGGGCGCGCGCCCCTACCACCCGTGGCTGGGGATCTTCCTGGCGCCGGACCCGGTCGTCGATGCGGGCAACAACATGTACGGCTACACCGACGGCGACCCGATCAACCAGCGCGACTCCACCGGCAACGACTCCGAGACCCTCGACTGGGTCGCCCGCGGACTCGGCATCGCCGGCCTTCTCATCGGCCTGGGCGGCGCGTACGGCACCTTCCGCTTCGTCAATGCCCCGGGCGTGCTCAATGGCGCCAAGGCCGGCATCACCGCACTCATGACCGGCGTCGCGGGAGCCGTCGTCGGCGCTGCATCCACGGGGGTGCAGATTGCGGCGATGGTGCAGCAGAGCGGCTCGGTCACCGCTGACCAGTGGATCGTCGCCATCGGGAGCGGGGTCGGTGCGCTCGCCTGCGCCGGTGCTGCCGTCAAGGGCTACAAGATGTACCGCAGCGAGAACACGATCTACTCCCAGCGGCTGATGGGCAAGGAGACCATCCAGGAGAACTTCCAGCAGGCCGGCCTCGATCCGGCGCTCATCAAGGCGACCTTGGATCGCATGGATCCGGCCACGATGACGGTTCCCCAGATGATAAAGAAGGTGCCCAAGGCCATGGAGAAGGCCGGTCTCGTCGGGGGCATCGGGGTCAAGAGCGGCGGAGGCAAGTTCCGGCTCGACTTCAGTGTCGGGGCCGGCGCGGACAAGACCAGGCACCAGGTCACCGGCAACCTGCCGCATCGCCTCTCGGTGATCGCGGAGGAGTAGGCCCCGCTGGGGATGCATCCCGGGCGGTCCGGCCCCTAGGCTTGGCCGGACAGGGTCCCGGATTCTCGGCGACAGCACCAGGCACGCTCGTACAAGGCGCAGGGCACGACGGACACGAAGGAGGCCCCCATGGGGCGTCGGCATTGGGGAATGGCCGCGGGCATCACCGCCGTCACGGCGGTCACCGCGCTCATGGCGGCCGGGCTGCCTGCTGCGGCGGTCGCACCGCCGTCGGCCACGCAGTCGCAGGGGCGTCTCGACCCGCGCGGCCTCAAGGAGGACGTCACCGGGCCGGGCCTGTCGCGCCTGGTGCTCGGCGAGGAGTTCTCCCAGCGCCTGCGCGACCTCGGCGTGCGCGTGCTGCCCCTGGGCAACGCGGACCTCCGCGGCATCCGCACCCTGGAGATCCCGGTGTCGGACTCCTTCGCCGACGGATACCGCCTCGACGGCGGCTTCCGGCTCGAGAGCGACAAGGGCCGCTTCTCCTGCCCGGCCCTGAGCGTCTACCCGCGCGGCGGCCGGGTGTTCTGCCTGCGCGAAGCGGGCCCCTCATGGCGGCTGCTGTCACTCGCGGGCGAGCCAGAGTCGACGTACGCCAACCGCTACTACTCCGACGCCCCGCGCGCGGCGGCGCCGGTCGGCGGCATCGTCGATGACATCAACGGGGCACTGGGCGTGGCCCTGCTGGAGGAGGGGATCGAGGTCGGCACCCTCGAGACCGTGCGCAAGCGCCCGCTCCTCAAGGCCTCCTACGACCAGCGGACCAGTTGCGAGATCGACAACTGGGCCGGCGACAACTCCATCAACCGCGGCTGGGCCCTGCAGGCGCTGGTCAACCAGATCCCGCAGGACGTCACGATCAGCCAGCTCGGCGTCGCCAAGGGCAAGGCCACGCTGACGACGCCCGATCCTGCCCCGATCAACATCGGGCAGCGCACTCCGAACATGGAGGGCATCAGGGTCACCGACAGCAAGCAGATCGTCCGCGGCAGCCAGTACAGCACGGACCACTTCTGGGACGGCTACTCCTACTCCTGCAGCACCAACGCCCCCTTCATCGTGGGTCCGGGTGCGGTCAACGACCCCAAGGTGAAGACCTGGAACTACGACGGCCAGCTCAGGACGCCGAGCAACTCCGGGGGCGCGCGGCCGCAGTGGTGGGGCCATGCCCGCCAGACCAACTACGACGGCCCGACCGGGTGGTACACCTGGACCTGCCGCGACACCCCCAATGGCAAGTCCGGCGGTGCCAGCGACACGTTCTGGGGCAAGGTCAACAGCGGCACCGGCTTCGTCGGTGACGGGAGCGACACCGGCGCGGCCAACGCCGGCCGTGCCCCGGCATGCCAGAACGACGTGATGAAGGACCTCAAGTTCACCACCCGCTACTCGATCTCCAAGCGCGGCGGCCTCGAGGCGCGCAGCGACCAGGGCACCTACCCGCGTTCCTGCTCCGTCGACGGGGCGGCGCCGGTCGGCTGCTGGCAGGAGATCTACAGCGGCGGATGGCTGCGGGCCTGGGCCTTCCAGTACAAGATCTTCGCCACGGCCCTGCGGTCGGAGATCTCCTCGGGGACCCGCATGGCGATCCCCGCCGGCTACGAGGTCGCGGAAGACCCCACCGTGCGCGACGTCGCGCTGTCCTGGCGGATCGTCGGGGCCAACATCAACGAGGGCGATGGCACCTGGCCGAGTTTCACCTCCGGTGGCGAGAAGTACGACTTCTCGACGGGGGATTTCCGCAAGGGCTACGACGGCCAGGACTTCGCGAAGTCGTCCCCCTACACCGTGCCCGGCGGGGGCAGCACGTTCAGCCTGGGCGGCTGGGGGCAGCCGGAGGGCGCGCAGTCGATGACCTTCCTCCTCGTCGGCGATTCCGATGGCACCTGGACCTGGCCGACGAACGCCAAGGGCGACGAGCTCGAGCGCCCGCGGGTGCGGGTGAGCCTCGGGTTCAAGGTGAGCAACTTCGACGACAAGGGCTCCTGCGAGAGCAAGATCATGGGCGACTCGTCGTCGAGCAGCACGGACAGCGACGACAAGACGGGGCGGCACTGCATCGAGGGCATCGTGCCGACCCTGTGGCCGCTTCCGAGTGACTCCAAGCAGTTCTGGTACCGCGTCCACGACGCCATGACCAAGGACGGCAAGCCGACCGAGCCCAACATCGACAAGGCCAAGGTCGAGGTCGTGCCGGCCGCCTGCTGGTCGGACACGAACTTCAAGTTCTCCGACCAGTCGAACTACCAGACGGTTCCGGACGTCAGCGCGAACTTCACCTGGAAGCTCTACCTGGCCGGCGCCTTCAACAACTACTCCGGCACGGGCTGCCGGTAGTACGGGCTGCGAGCCGTCTGGGATCGCGGGCACGGATGAGGGGATCGCGCATGGGTCGGGTACGCCGTCCCCCGGTTCTGGACGCGCCCGGGGTACGGAGCGAGTGCTGATGCTGACCCATGCCCGCTGGGTGGCCCCTCTCGCGGCGTTCGCCGTGCTCTTCACCGCGACGCCGGCCGAGGGCGCCCCCCGGCCTGCCTCGGACCGTGCCGTTGACACTGCCGTAGACGCCGCGCCTGCCGCGGAGATCCCCGGCATCGAGAAGGCCGGCCCCCTCGCGACCGTGCGCGGCGACGGCCCCCTCGCGCCGCAGCTCCCGCAGGCCCTGGCCACCGTGCCCGGGCCGCCGGCCTCCTCCGGTGATGCGCCCTGGCTGCTGCTCAAGCAACTCAAGGACGACCCGGCGACGTACCGCGTGCGCGTCTACGACGCCTCCCGGGGCCGCGGCCTCGATGCGGCGGAGATCACCGACACGTCCTTCGGCTACGACTGGGAGGGCACGGTCACCGGCGGCTGGGGACGCATCACCGCGCAGCTCGCCGCCGGCCACGGCTACGTCGTGTGGCTCCGCGACCCCGAGGGCCGCTGGGTCGAGGCCGGGCGCTTCGCGGTCCGCGGATCGGTCGATCCCGCCGGGCCGACGACGACCGCCGGGGGCATGACCGCGACCATCGCGACGGGCGAGCTCACCTGGGCGTGGGAGTCGGCGGGGCTCGTAGGCCCCGCGCCCGGCGTCGCCGTCGGCCTGCGCTGGAAGGCCGCGCAGCAGGCCGATCCCGGCCTGCCCGCAGGCTGGCAGTACGCCGTCAACTCCGGGTCGCCGTGGATGTCGATCGAGGAGGCCGGGCAGCGCACCAAGGCGCTCATCCCGCCGGCGCGCCCCGTGGCCGATCGCGTGGCCCGCAATCGCGTGGAGGTGTCGTTCGCCTATGACCTCGCCGGTCGCGAGAAGCCGAACCGCTTCGTCATCGACGAGCTCGTCTCGCGCAACGGCAAGGCCCGCTGGCAGCGTGTCGCCAGCGCGCCGCTGGCCTTCGCGATGCCGAGCGTGGATCGCACGGTCCGGATCACTCCCGGCGCGCGACAGGTGCGCGTCGGTGTCTTGAGCGAGGGCGCCATCGCGTACTCGCCGAGCGCCCCGATCGTCGACAACCCCGTGCCCCCGCTGACGACAGCGCAGCCCGAGGGCGACATCTGCCGCTCCGCCGTCCTCGCCGACGCATCGCCGGAGTCGGTGATGCTGCGAGGCTGGAACGGCATGTCGCTGACCTTCCTGCGCAACGCCTGGGGCGTGTACGAGCAGGTCTACGGAGGCGAGCAGGTCCCCGGCTACCGCAGCACCCTGTCGATGTGCCCGCACGGCGACGGCTCCAACGCCTGGCTCTTCACCGACTCCTCCGGCGTCGTCACCCGCTTCGAGGACGGCCACGCGGTGAGCGTGGTGAGCCGCGGCCAGCCCGTCGCCACCATGCGCTGGCAGGACGGCCGCCTCGAGGCGATCACCAACGGCATCGGGCGCACCATCGCGCTCACCTACGCCGGCCAGGCCACCTGCCCGGCCTCGTCGTGGGCCGGCTTCGCCGCCACGCCCGCAGGGCTGCTGTGCCGCATCGCCTACCCCGACGGCACCAACACCGAGATCGGCTACGTCGGCGACGGACTGCGCGCTCCGCAGATCGCGCTCGTGAAGGACCCCGGCAACTCCGGAACCACGCTGGGCTGGGACTCCGCGGGACGCATCGTCGCCACCCGATCGACACTGGCCAGCCGCGCCGCGACGTCCTCCGAAGCGGCGAAGTCCGCCGTGGCGCGTGCGACGTACGACGCCGACGGCCGCGTGCGCACCCTCGTCGAGGCCCCGAGCACCCCGGGTGCGGCGTCCCTCACGCAGACCCTGCAGCTGCCGGGCATCAACGAGGCCATCCTGCGTGCCGGGAGCCCCGTCGAGGCGGTCGTGCGCGGGACCGCGAGCGGCTACGCGATGTCGAACACCGCCTGGGTGCAGCCCGACACCCTCCAGGCATCGCGCTTCTCCGATGCATCGAACCTCACCGTCAAGTCGCGCAGCCAGGACAACGTCACGACATCGATCGACTCCCGCGGCCTGGAAACCCGGATCGAGTACGACGACTTCGGCAACGTCGTGAGCCAGTCCGGCCCCATCGAGCCCGGGCGACAGCGCACGGGCACCCAGGTGGAGGCCACGTACGACACCCGTCGCGTGGACGGCCGCGACCAGGCGTATGAGGGCATGGCCGTCACCCGCTTCGACGGCGAGGGCTTCACCGGCCCCTCCCACGCCGACTACTGGAAGCCGGTGGGCTCCCGCGGGCTCGCGGTGGAGTGGCAGGGCCTGCCATCGCCGATGTCCGCGATCGCCGGCGGAATCTGGACTCCCAACAAGGCCGAGGACGAGGCGTCGACCGACGACACCGGCTGGGCGTTCGAGATCTCGTCGAGCAGCGACGCCGACGTGCGGCTCATCGTCGAGGGGCAGCCCTGCGTGGGCAGTTGCACGATCAAGGGGCTGCCCACCGGCCCGAAGCACGTCACCCTCGAGATCACCCGCGGCGGCTCCTCCGGCTCCGTCTCGGTCAAGGCGAGCATGGCGGGCCGCGTGCCGCAGCCGATCCCTAGCGCGCAGGTGGTTCCCGGCTTCAACAACCGCACGCGCACGGAGAGCAACGACACCTACTCCGGGTCCGCACCGCAGCCGGCCACCGACTTCGCCTACGGCGAGCCGGAGACCGGGCAGGTCACTCGCGTCAACTCCCCGGGCGGCCTGAGCTCGACGATGGCCTACGAGGGCGTCGACCCGGCGCGCGGCCAGTGGGGCCGGCTCACGACGTACACCACGCCCGGCGGGCTCACCCAGACCACGCAGTACTGGCCGAACACCGGCACCGTCGCGCTGCCGGCTCCGTGCACGGGCACCGCCGTGCTCTCAGGCCAGGCGAAGTCGATCACGCGCCAGGACGGCTCCACCATCACCTGGTACCACGACATGAATGGCCGCGAGCTCGCCTCCGTCACCACGGGCCGCGACGGCGGGCGCGAGACGGTGTGCACGACGTACTTCGGCGACGGCAGCCTCAAGGCCTCGTCGTCGTACGACGCCTCCGACCGACTCATCGAGAGCGTCGTCAACGAATTTGGCATCGGGGGCGACCCGCTCACCGTGCGGCAGACCGTGACCCACGGCGACGCCGCGCCCATCGACGCGGGCGAGACGAAGACCTCGACGACGACGGTGGACCTGCGCGGCAAGCCGCTGCGCTACGTCGACGAGGCCGGCAGCACGACGGTGACGACGTACACCGCCTCCGGCGACCCCCAGACCGTGGCGATCACGCTGGCGGGGCAGTCCGCCCCCATCCTCACGTTCGCCTACGCGTACCGCGCCTCCGACGCCGCCCTCACCGGCGTCACCGTCAACGGCGTCCCGGCCGCCGACGTCGCCTACGGATCGGGCACCGGCGAGGTGCAGTCGGTGAGCTTTGCCGGCGGCGCCGCGCGCATGAGCCTGGGCTACGACGTCAACGGCCGGCCCGATCGGGTGTCGTTCGCCGCGGGCGCTGACCGGTACGCCTCCGACATCACCTTCACCGAGTTCGGCCGCATCGCCAGCGCCGCGCTCTACTCCCCGGCGGAGTCGGGCAAGACCCCGGACAAGGAGGTGCGGACCTACTCCTACGACGAGGCCGGCCGCCTCGTCGACACGCGCATCGCGACGATGCCCCAGGGCGGCACGCCCACGCGGACGACGTACTCCTACGGCTACGCGCGCAGCCAGGACTCCTCCTGCGGCAGCTCCTACGCCGGCGCGGCCGCCGATGCGCTGCGCACCGGCGGCGCGCGCAACGGCGTCGCCTACGTCTCCTGCCACGACGGCCGCGGCCGTCTCGCCTCGACCACCGATCCACTCGTCACCGGCGATCCCACGGGCAAGGGCAAGGCGACCCTCGAGCACGACGAGCTCGGCCGCGTCGTCGCCGTCCGCGGTGCCGCGCGCCCGCTGGAGCTCACCTGGGCGTCGGGCACGCAGGTGGCCCGCGTCGCGGAGGGCACGGTCGCCGACCTCGTGGCGACGGTGCTGTCGACGTACGGCGGGCGACTCGTCGACAAGACCGTGACGACGACCCAGGGCGCGCAGCGCGTGCGTTACTCCTACACCGGCTCCGCCTCGGCGAGCCCCACCGCAGTGCTCAGCGTCGAGGGCGACAAGGTGACCGGTGTCGCCGAGCTCACCTACCCGCTTCCCGGCGGCGCCCGCGTGACCATCCCCGCGGGAGGGACGCCGACGCTCACGGTCGCCGACCTGCAGGGCGCCGCGGTGGCGACGTTCTCCGTGCCCACGCTCGCGGTGGACTCCGTCTCCGGTGGCACCGCGCCGGTCGGCCTCGGGCTCGCCCCGCGCTTCGGGCCCTACGGCGAGCCGATCGTCGAGCCCTCGCTGACCGGAACCGCGGCGCCGACGTACGCCTGGCAGATGACCAACCGCCACGAGACGCTGCAGGGCTCGTCATCGGGGTCGCTGCTCGGCGCGCGGCCCTACCTGCCGGCACTCGGGGAGTTCCTCGCGCCCGACCCGCTCGTCGACGCCGGCACGAACCTGTACTCCTACACCCCGGCCGATCCGGTCAACGGCGTCGACCGCACCGGCCAGGCCAACGAGTGGAGCTGGTTCTGGCAGATCGTCTCGGTGGTGCTCGTCGTGGCAGCGATCGTCGTCGACGTCGCCGCGCCGTTCTTCGCGCCGGCCACCGGTGCCGGCCTGGCCGCGTGGTTCACCTGGGCTGCAGTGTCGATGGGGACGTCGTACGCCATCAGCTACCTCGCCGGGAAGGCGCAGGAGCAGTCCATTCGATTGCAGGAGGAGTCGAGCACCGGCCTCGACGTCGTGCGCATGACCGCGGCGCTGACGCAGCTGCTGGAGACCGTGATCATGATCGGCATCCCGGTCGTGAAGTTCGCCGCCCGCATCGGGACCAAGCTGGTGCGCTACGTCAAGAGCGTCTTCCGTCCCAGCAGGGTCGACCTGCCCTTCGAGATCGGGACCGGACCGCACGCGAGCCTGCGCAGCCTCCCCTCGGCGCGCAGCAGCGTGACATTCAGCGTGCTCATCGAGGAGGCGCCGGCGTTCAGCAACGGCGCCCGCGAGTCGGTGATGAGCGGCGTGGGCCGGCTCAGTACGGGCTCGCAGAAGCCGTTCACGGTGGAGGGCAACCGATCCGCCATCGCCGTCATCGAGAACTACCTCACCTAGGCAATCCCCGGGTTAGCCGCCCGTGAGCCGCGGAAATCGGCTCGATTTCGCGGCTCACGGGCGGCTAACCCGGGGGGTTGTCGGCGCTACGCTCGGCCACCGGTCGTGCCCGAGGGAGGGGCGCGCCCGCCGGAGGGCCGTGGCGGAGGGAGGAACATGACGCGCAAGGCGGTCGGCGGCGTCCTGCTCCTGCTGGGATCCGCGCAGTTCCTCATGACCCTGGACTCCTCGGTCATGAACGTCTCCATGGCGAGCATCGCCGCCGACCTCGGCACGACGATCACCGGCATCCAGACCGCCATCGCCCTCTACACGCTGGTGATGGCGGCGCTCATGATCACCGGCGGTCGCCTCGGCGCGGTCATGGGCCGCCGGCGCGCCTTCGTCACCGGGCTGTGCATCTACGCCGTCGGAGCCCTCACGACCTCCCTCGCGCCGAACCTCGCCGTCCTCATCCTCGGGTGGTCGATCCTCGAGGGCCTCGGCGCCGTCCTCATCCTCCCCGCGGTCGTGTCCCTCATCGCCGGGAACTTCGGGCCGTCGGAGCGCCCGCGCGCCTTCGGCATGATCGCCGCCGCGAGTGCCATCGCCGTCGCGCTCGGGCCGGTCATCGGCGGCTTCGCGACCAGCGTGCTGTCGTGGCGCTATGTCTTCGCCGGCGAGGTCGTCATCGCGGCGGTCATCGTCGTCATGGCGTCGCGCCTCGAGGAGGGCCCGCCGCCGGCCGACACCCGCCAGGACCCGATGGGCACGGTCCTGTCCGCGCTCGGGCTCGGCATGATCGTGTACGGCGCGCTGCGCTCGACCGAGTGGGGCATGGTCGTGCCCAACACCGGAACTCCCCAACTGCTCGGGGTCTCCCTCACCGCATGGCTCGTGGTCGGCGGTCTCGTGGCCCTGGTCGCCTTCTGGCTGTGGGAGAGCAGGGTCGAGGCCGCGGGGGGACAGCCCCTGGTCCGGCCGTCGATGCTGCGCAACCGGCAGTTGCGCAGCGGGCTCACGGTCTTCTTCTTCCAGTACTTCGTGGAGGGCGGCGGCTTCTTCGTCGTCCCGGTGTTCCTCTCGGTGGCGCTGGGGCTGTCGTCCAGCGAGACCGGCCTGCGGATCCTCCCGCTGTCGATCGCGCTCCTTGCTGCGGCGATCGGCGTCCCGCGGCTCCTGCCGCACGCGTCGCCGCGCCGGATCGTCCAGGCGGCCTTGCTGCTCATCACCCTGTCGTCGCTGCTCCTCGTGCTCGCGATCGGCCAGCAGCTCGACAACCTGCTGGTGACGTTCACGATGGTGCTCTTCGGCCTCGGCTCCGGCGCCCTTGCCTCTCAGCTCGGCTCGGTGACCGTGTCGGCGGTGCGCGAGGAGCAGAGCAGCGAGGTCGGCGGCCTCCAGCAGACGGCGACCACCCTCGGCCTGTCGCTGGGCACGGCGATCGCGGGCTCGGTGCTCATCGCCAGCCTGTCCGCAGGCTTCGTCAACGACGTGGCGAGCGACCCGAGCCTGCCCCCCAACGTCCTCACCGAAATCGACACGCAGTTCCCCGACGGGCTGCCGTTCGTGTCGACCACCGATCTGGAGTCCGCGCTGGCGGCGAACGACGTCCCCTCGGACACCGCGGCGCAGATCGTCGCGATCAACACCGAGGCGCAGGACCGTGCCCTGCAGGTGTCGATCCTGCTGCTCGCAGCCCTCGCGGCCGTGGCGCTCGTGGCAACGCGGCGGATCCCCGATCGCCAGCCCGGCGACATGGTCGCGGCAGGAGGCGAGGACCCGCCGGAGGGACCTGGCACCACCTGACGCAGCGCGTGCGGCTCGCGCTCAGCGCGTGTCGGCGAAGCGCTGGGCGATCCAGGCCCGGGCGTCCTCGCCAGCAACGAACGGCAGCCGGAAGTGGTCGGCGTGAGGGTACTCGCGACTGTGTACGTCGCCGCCGAGCGCCGTCACCGCGGCGATGTACTCCTTCTGCCACGGCACGAGGACGACCGTGCCGCCGTCGAACGTGTCGATGCACACCAGGATCGGGCAGCGCGGCTTGACCCGGCCGGCCGACCCGTTGGTCATGGCCGTCTTCCACGCGTCGAAGTTCGCGAAGGGATGGCGCAGGATCGGGCCGTCGAGGCGGAAGAGCCGCGCGGCCGTGTCGTTGATGTGGTGCACCGTCTGGGTGTTCCACACCGACTCCATGATGCGCTTGCCCTGCGGGGTGAGGACGTCGTCGAGGCTCAGGTTCGAGTACGCCGCCGCGTGGCCCATGAGCAGCATGAGCAAGTGCGAGTCCGGGGCCAGGGAGGGATCGGTCAGCGCCGCGGCGGGGCCTCCCGGATGCGACAGGGCGATGTCCGTCACCGCGGGCGAGAGCAGCACGCACCCGACCAGGTCGAGGTCGCCGAAGTCGGCGTCATCGAGCTCGGCGAGCGCCGCGCCCGCCCCCGCACCCTGGGACTACCCCCGGGGTGCCGAGCCCCTGGTAGTCGGTGGCGCACACGACGTAGCCGTCGGCGATGAGGTCGGCGATCCCGGGGACGCCGTAGTCGATCGACTGCGTGGCCTCCTCGGAGAAGTACACGACGAGTTCACGTGCGGGGTCGGGCAGGGCGGAGGGGCAGGCCGCATCGCCGAGACCGGTGGTGCCGTGGCACCAGGTGACCACGGGCAGGTCCGTGCCGCCGGCCACCGGGGCGAAGACGATGCCCGTGACCTCGTGCTCGACCCCGGACACGTCGTGCGAGCGGTAGCGGATGCTCCAGGCCCGGGCCCCTGGAACGGGGGTGGCCAGTGGCTCGTGGGCGATGAGGCAGGTGTTGGCGGGCATGCCCCAGCGTCCCACAGGCCGAATGCCACCGCGCGGCCCTGTCGTGCAGGCCCGTCACAATGGTCGGGTGGCCGGCCGCAACCTCGTGAGCTTCGATCGCGTGTCGAAGTCCTACGGGGAGCGACTGCTCCTCGCGGACGTGTCCCTCGGCGAGGGCGAGGGGGAGCGGATCGCTGTCGTGGGCCGCAATGGCGCCGGCAAGAGCACCCTGCTCACCCTCATGGGCGGGCTCGTGCCCCCGGACTCCGGCCGCGTCACGGTCAGCTCCGGGGTGCATGTCGGCCTGGTCTCGCAGTCCGAGGGCTTCGATCCGGGCATGACCGTGGCGGAGCACGTCGTCCCCGGGCAGGACGTGCACGAGTGGGCCGGCGACCCCGCGATCCGGACCGTCTTCGACGGCCTGCTCGGCGGCTTCGACGAGGCGCTCCTCGCCCGGCGCCTCGGCGCGATGTCCGGCGGGGAGCGCCGCCGCGTGCAACTCGCGCGCGCCCTCGTCGGCGACCTCGACCTGCTGCTCCTCGACGAGCCCACGAACCACCTCGACGTCGAGGTCGTGGCATGGCTCGCCGAGCACCTCGCGGCGCGGCCCCGGCTCGCCGTCGTCATCGTCACGCACGACCGGTGGTTCCTCGACGCGCTGTGCGATCGCACCTGGGAGGTCGTCGACGGCGGTGTCGAGGAGTACGACGGCGGATACTCGGCCTTCGTGCTGAGCAAGGCCGAGCGGGCGCGCCAGGCTGCGGCGTCGGAGGCGCGCCGGCAGAACCTCCTGCGCAAGGAGCTCGCCTGGCTGCGCCGCGGAGCGCCGGCGCGCACGTCGAAGCCGAAGTTCCGGATCGACGCGGCCAATGACCTCATCAAGGGCGAGCCGCCGCCCCGGGACGACGTGCAACTGCTCGCCTTCGCGAACGCGCGCCTGGGCAAGACCGTCTACGAGTTCCACGACGCGACCGTGGCCGCGGGGGAGCGCGCGCTGGTCGATCACCTCACCTGGGACATCGGTCCGGGGCAGCGCCTGGGCATCCTGGGATCGAATGGCGCGGGCAAGACCTCCCTCATCCGCACCATGCTGGGCGAGCTCCCGCCGGCTGCCGGGTCAGTGACGACCGGCGTCACGGTCCGGCCGGCGTACCTCTCCCAGCACCTGGAGGAGCTCGATCCGGGCTGGCGCGTGCTCGAGGCGGTGGAGCAGGTGGCCGCGCGCGTCGACCTCGGCAAGGACCGCGAGCTCACGGCGAGCCAGCTGTGCGAGCGGCTCGGCTTCGGCGCGGACGGGCAGTGGACGCCGGTCGGGGACCTCTCGGGCGGGGAACGCCGCCGGCTGCAACTCACCCGCCTGCTCATGAGCGGTCCCAACGTCCTGGTGCTCGACGAGCCGACGAATGACTTCGACGTGGAGACGCTCACCGCGCTGGAGGACCTGCTGGACGGGTTCGCGGGGACCCTGGTCGTGATCTCGCACGACCGCTACGTCCTCGAGCGGGTGTGCGACGACTTCTTCGCCCTGCTGGGCGATGGCAGGCTCACGCACCTCACCGGGGGAGTGGAGGAGTACCTCGAGCGGGTCCGGGGCCGCCCGGAGCCCCCGCCCAGGGCGGCAGGACCGCCCCGGGTGAGCGCCAAGCAGCAGCGCCTCGACCAGCGGGCCATCGCCAAGGAGATGACGCGGATCGAGCGGGCGCTGGCCAAGGTCGAGGAGTCCCAGCGCGACCTTCACGGTCAGATGGCCCAGGCGGCAACCGACCACGCGCGGCTGGTCAATCTCAACCGGGACCTGCAGGACGCCGACCGCCGCCGGGCCGACCTCGAGGACGAGTGGATGCGCCTGGCCGCCGATCTCGACGCCTGACCATCGACCACCCGTCTCGGCAAGGTTGCCCCTCGTGGAGGAGGGCGGCCTGTGGACGAATCGTCCGTGGAGGATCCCGCGAGGTGGGGCGATTTTTCGGCGTACGCCGTCACGGGAGGGCCTATGCGCATCGCATCCGCCGAGGATCTCGCCGGCGCCGTCCTCCTGACGCGCAAGCAGCGCGGGTGGACCCAGGCGGAGCTCG
This sequence comes from bacterium, assembly GCA_046096085.1. GTDB lineage: Bacteria > Actinomycetota > Actinomycetes > S36-B12 > S36-B12 > Mxb001. The sequence goes on along the minus strand of JBJTJS010000224.1, from coordinate 4,442 downwards.
CTGACCACGCTCAGGTCAGTCGAGACCTGGTGAACCGTCTGGAGAACGGCTCCGGTCGCATCGAGGTGGCCAAGGTCCTCGGCATCCTGGCCGCACTGGGCCTGGTCACGTTGGTGGAGCCGGGTAGACCGGCCGTGGACCTCGCCGACATCGGGCGTGCCCACAGGGCTACGTCGTGACCAGCCACGGTGACGGCATGGATGTCTGGCTCGGCGACCGGCGCGCGGGTCGGCTGTCGCGTGAGGGACGCGATCTCACCTTCGACTACGAGCCGGAGTACCGCGACTGGGTGGACGCAACGCCGCTCTCCCTACTGCTCTCCGGCCCGGATGCGACCCTGGCGCCCCTCTACGACCTGAACAGTGCGTGGCCCTACACGCAGCCGTGGGATCTAGGTTCGCGTCGGTGCGCAAGCTCCACTCGTCCTTCGTCCTCGGGTCCACCGACGCGTTCACGCGCATCACCGAGGGTGACTGGCGCGCGGTCGCCGACACGCTCGGCATTCCGGCAGAGCAGGCCTTGGTGAGACTGCGTGGGCTCCTGACGCAGGTTCCCGATGCGTTCGAGGTCAGCGAGCAGCAGGTCACCGAGGAAGCCGGCCTGTCGGAGCGCTTCGACTGGCGCGCGGCGCTGGAGGGCCTGCGCGAATCGAGCGCGTTCGCCTGACATCCGCGGCGCCGGCCATCTCCGCGCCGCAGGACTGGCCGGCCTTCGTGGCCCAGCAGTCACATCCCGATGCTGCCGCCCTCAGGCGTTGAGCGGGATTGTGATGTGCTGGTAGGGCAGCTTCCACGCGTCGGGGTAGACCGAGGCCATGAGGAGTACCCCGACGCCCTGGGCGACCCCGACGAACACCTCGGCCTGGAGATCAGGGCGGGACCGCGTGGCATCAGCATCCATGCGCGCGGCGACGACGTCGCTCATGGCGTGGGCGACCGAGGCGCTCATGTAGGGGTCGTGCCAGGACAGTCGGTACTGCTCGAGGGGGAATCCGCGCAGGTGCTCGCGGCCGGGTCGCATGAGCTCGCGGTAGAGCACGGCCTCGGCGGCGCCGGCGGAGGCCGTGGCCTGCATCTGGTTCCAGGCCTGCTCGTTGAGGTCGTACATCCCCTTGGTGTAGCGGGTGACGGTGTCGTTGAAGAGCTGCTTCTTGCTGGGGTAGCGGCTGAACACCAGCCCCTTGGTGCGCCCGGCGGCCCGGGCGATGTCATCGACAGTGGTCGCCTCGTATCCCCGGCGGCCGATCTCGTCGCGGGTGGCCTCCAGCAGCCGGTCGAGCAGGCCATCGCCGGTGTCGAAGTCGAAGGCGCCGTCCCAGTGCTCAAAATGGACCTCGGGCACCGTCTGGATCGCATCAGGTGCGGTCAGCGCCATGCCGATGCGCTCCCATTCGGACTCCAGGCCCACGGGCCTGCCGTCCTCGCGGCGGACCTCGAGCAGGCTGCCCAGGGCCACGATGAGCAGGAACCCTCGTCGCGCGGCGTCTGCCTTGGACAGGCGCCGCGGCACGGGCGTCAGCCAGTCGTGGGCGGGGATCCCGCCGGTGACCGAGGGGACCGCGTGGGCTGGGGGTGGCGAGGGCGTACGACGATCCTGGTGTCGGGCGCCGCCCACGGGGCGGGGCTCCTGGTCCCGGTCATCACCGCACCCTCGGCAGCGGCAACCTGCCCCCCGTCATCGACGGTGCCCCGCCAGACGGCCCAGAACCAGGATCAGTACGTCGTCGTCACGTTCTCGGCCACCGGCACATGCACCTGGACGCCACCGGTCAACGACCTCGGCGTCCAATATCTCGTCGTCCCCGGTGGCGGTGGTGGTGCATCAGGATCCTCGATCGGCATCAGCGGCGGCGGTGGCGGTGCGGGCGGATTGCTCACCGGGTTCAACGCGTCAGTCAGTGGCTCGCAGACGGTGACAGTGGGCGCCGGGGGTGCGGGCGGCACCGGCGCCGGGACGGCCGGGGGAGCGAGCGGCTCCAACTCCACGGCCTTCGGCCTGACGGCGGTCGGTGGTGGTGGAGGCGGCGCGGGCAGCGGCGGCGCGGGAGCAAACGGTGGCTCCGGTGGTGGCGGCGGAAGTAGCGGCGCGGGAGCCGGTGGCTCTGGTGGCAGCGGCGGGACTGGCACGGCCATCAACTGGTCGGGCAGCAGCGCCACCTTCGCGTCCGGTGGCCGGGGAGGCACCTCGGGGAGCAACAGCTCTGGATCGCCGGGCGGAGCCAGGGGCGACGGAGGCGCGGGAGGCGGCGGCAGCTTCCTCGCCAACACCTCCGGTGGAAAGGGTGCCGACGGCGTCGTCGTCGCGCGTTACCTCAAGGCGCCCAGGCTGACGGTGGCTCGCACGGGTGCGACGACGGTCACGATCACCACCCCCGCTGCCACGGGCGCCATCAACGGCTACGAGCACCCGCGCCGACGGCACCTTCACCTGGAAGCGCCTCCTCAAATCCTTCCGAGGACTCACCGCCTACATATCCCGAGAATCGGTATCGTCGAACCAGGTTTACTGGCGCCGCGTCAGGTGAGGTGCACCCGGGCTACCAGGGCCCCGAGCTGGCGTCGCGTTCGCACGCTCTACGCCGGCTGCGCGGCGCACGGCACGCACAGCACGGCCCAGGGATGGATCTCCAGCCGCCCCTCGGGGATCGGGGAGCCGCACGCGTCGCAGGCGCCGTACGTCCCCTCGTCGAGTTTGGCCAGCGCGCGCTCGACCTCCTCGATCTGCAGGAGCAACTGCTGGTGCGCAGCCACCTGGGTGAGCCGCTCGACCGCAATGCTCGTGCCGTCGCCGACCCGCTTGCCGAAGGAGATCCCGCCCGTCGCATCCGGCGCGGCCGTGAGGTCCGCCGCGCGCGCCTGGAGATCGCCTTCCCGGGCGAGCAGAACGTCACGCACATCCTCCGTCATGCCCCCAGTGTGCCGGGCGGGCGCACGCCAGGGCTGCGGATGGGTGCTGAGCCCCACCTCTCCCGGACCCTGGGCCAGTAGACCTCGTTGGACGTGATGTCCTGCCAGGACACGTAGGCGGTGAGCCCGCGGGCCGTCTTGATACGCCGCGTCCAGGTGAAGGACCCGTCGGCCTTGACGCGGATCGTGGCCTTGCCGCCCGAGAAGGAGCCCTGGCCGTTGAACTTGATCCACGGGACCAGCCTCGAGCCCACCTCGATGCCACCGGTCATGCCGGAGGTGCGGATGCGGTCGTGCTGGCCGATCGGCGTGCGGGTGCCTTGGTTGAGCTCGATCCACGGCACCACGAGGATGCCGAGGCTGAGCGCCCGTCGCTGGCCAGCCGGCCCGTACCCCACCGCCTGCAGCACGTGCAGCCCGGGCTTGATCTCGTCGGGCAGCGTCTTGACGCCGGCGAAGCTGCCGTCGTTGTCGACCTGCACCGTGCCGAGGTCCACCGTCGCGAGGGCGCGACCGCCCGGCCTCGATGTCGGCGCCGCCTCGACGGGCGGGTCGAGGAAGAGCCCCACGAGCGAGTTGGGCAGGAAGCCGGTGCCGGTGGTGCGAGCGTCGCGCTCGGCCTGCAGCACCAGGACGCCCTCGGCGTTCAGCGGCAGGGCGTTCCCCTGGCCGTTGAGCCCCTCCAGGGTCATCGACCAGTCCGTGTCCTCGACGAGGACCCCGTCATCGGACGGATTGGGACGGACCTCGACGGGCTTGGGCGTGCTGTCTTGCTCGTACTCATGCTCGCCGGGGCCGAGCGGCTCCGGGATCGGCTCGGGCTGCGGCGTCGGCGCCGCGGTCCACTGGGCGAAGAGCGTGGCGTCGGTCGTGAAGCCGTACGTCGCGCCGTTCGCGTACGGCGTTCCCGACCCGTCGGCCGCTGTGTTCCATCCGGTGAAGGCGTAGTCCACGCGGGTGAAGGTGTTCGGCTCCAGCGGCTCGGCGGAGCCAGAGGACTGCGGCGCCATCGTGCCCGTGCCGCCGTTGGCGTCGAACGTCACCGTCTTCGCCACTCCGTAGACGGCCCACAGCGTGACGGGTGCGTTGACCGGTTCGATGCGCGCCCCGGGCAGGTAGTTCACGGGGCCGAATTGGGTTGCGGCCCAGCCCACGAAGACCTGCTGGTCCCGCTCGAGTCCCGCACCGTCGGCGACCACCGCGGTGGAGCCGGCGGCGTACCACTCGGGGTCCGTGGGCGGGACGCCCGCGGTGTTGCCGTTGCCCTCGTAGGTGACGGCGAAGCCGCACTTGACGTTGGCGAGCTCCACGCTGGGTGCGGTGGAGTCCGCCGCGAGCGCGCCATTGACCTTCTTGGTGATGCCGGGCGCGGTGCTCGCGGACACCAGCAGGCTGGCGCCGCCGCCCCCGCCGGACATGCGCCGTTGCACCCCTGCGTCCATTCCCGGGACGCCGTTCACGCCGCCATCGCCGCCGTTCTGCCCGCGGGCGCCGCCTCGGCCGCCGGTGTCGAGCGTGCCCCCGGCATCGCCCACC
>JBJTJS010000223.1:0-5384 GCA_046096085.1 bacterium | reverse complement strand
CTCGTCGTCACGATCATCGGCGATCTCGTCGTCTTCCTCGCACCCGACACCGCGTTCTACCTGCTCGGACGCGTCATCGCCGGAATCGGGCTCGCCGCGCCGTAGACCGCGCCGAGCCCGATTCCGGCGATGACGCGTCCGAGCAGGTAGAACGCGGTGTCGGGTGCGAGGAAGACGACGAGATCGCCGATGATCGTGACGACGAGGGCGACCTGGAGGACCTTGCGCCGGCCCAGGGAGTCGGCGAGCAGGCCGGTGGAGATCGCCGTCGCGGCGAGCGCGAGCGTGGAGATGCTGGCGGCGAGGGAGGTGCTCCCCATGCCGAGACCGCGGGCTGCCCCCACGAGTGCGGTCGACGCGATGTTCGGATCCGTGCCCTGGAGAGCGGCCAGCACGCCGAGGAACGCCAGGGCGAGCCCGGGGCGCTTCACCGGGTTCTGCGCGGGGGACGACGGCTTCGGGCTCGCGGCGGGTGTCGTGGCGGACATGGGGGACCTCTCCTCGTGCGGGTGGCCCGACCGTAGGGTGCGGCGTCCCGGCTGCCCCGCGAATATCGGGTTTTCCGCAGGTTCGGCGCCCCGGGGAGAGGGGCGCCCCTAGCCTCGGCTGCGAGTCCCCACACCCTGGAGCCGCCCCATGTGCACCAATTTCAAGTACCCCACGGCCAAGGACGGCACCTCGTGCGTCGGCCGGACGATGGAGTTCCCCAACGAGATCCCCTGGCAGATCGCCGTTGCCGCCAGCGACCTCAAGGGCGAGTGCACGCTCGTTCCCCACGGCAAGACCTGGCAGGCGAAGTACGGCATCGTCGGGATGTCCGGCTTCAACAATCCCCAGTGGTACGCCGACGGCATGAACAACGCGGGCCTGTCCGCCCACCTCCTCTACATGCCGGATCATGCGACGTACTACGCGCCCAAGGGCGACGGCTCGGACATCGGGATCCTCGACCTCATCGCGCTCGTGCTCGGCACATGCTCGACGGTCGCCGAGGCCAAGACCGCGGCCCTGTCCGTCAACGTGGTCAACGTCGAGCCCAAGCAGGTCCCTGTCCCGCTCCCGCTGCACCTCGTGCTCCACGACAAGGATTCGTGCGCGGTCGTCGAGTTCCATCCCGACGGCCCGCGTGCGACGGACAATCCCGTGCAGGTGGCGACGAACTCGCCGTATATCGAGTGGCACCTGACCAACGTGTGCAACTACCTCAGCCTCAGCCCGGACAACCCGGCCGCCATCACGATCGGCGGCACGAAGTTCGCGCCCTTCGCGCAGGGCCAGGGCTTCCGCGGAATCCCCGGCGACGGCACCTCGCCATCGCGCTTCATCCGCGTGCTCACGGATGTGCGCTTCGCACCGGCACCGACCAACCAGCAGGATGCGGAGCTCCAGGCGATCCGCGTGCTGCACGGCTTCGACATCTCGACCGGGAGCATCATGGAGCCGGCGATGGGCGGCGGGCTCACGCAGGAGCTCACCATCTGGTCGACGGTGTCTAATCTCACGGGCAATCGCTACCTCTACAACACGTACGACGACCCGCAGTGGTTCGTCATCGACCTCGCGACCACCGACTTCACCTCATCGCGCTCGGTGGCCTTCACTCACTCGGGCGGCCCCGTGCCGCTCACCGTCTGAGTCCCTCGCTGTCTGACCCACCACCACCTGGAAAGAGTCCTCCCTTGACTAACGTCATCCTCAAGGCGTCATCGATCATCACGATGGACCCGACCAACCCCCGTGCAGAAGCCGTCGCCTTCGACGACGCGACGGGCAAGATCCTCGCCGTGGGCACGGTCGCGCAGTGCCAGGCGGCAGCGCCGGGCACCGCCGTGACCGACCTGGGCACGACGGTCCTCATGCCCGGCTTCATCGAGGCGCACAGCCACCCGATGCTCGGCGGGATGATCACCCAGGCCCCGTCGTACTGGATCGCGCCCTACATGGGCTACCCCCACATCAGTGACGTCCACGCCCTGTGGACCAAAGTCAACGCCGAGTTGCCCCCCGACCAGCCCGTGGTCTTCCAGGGACTCGACCGCCTGCTGCAGCAGGCCTCGATGCCGACCAACAAGGACCTCGACGCGTTCTTCCCCACGCGTCGAGCGGTCGTGCTCGACAACTCCGGCCATGTGGCGTACTTCAACTCCGCGGTCATCGCCTTCAACAAGTGGGTCGACGGCAAGCCCCCGCCCAACCCTCCGGGTGCTCACTTCGGGCTCAATCCCGACGGCACCTCCAACGGCATCGCCTACGAGACGGCCGCCCAGCTCGAGGCGGTGCTGCCGACGGTGAAGGACGCGGTGCCGCACCCGCTCGAGTCTGCCGCGAAGTGGCTGCAGTACATGGCCGGCTTCGGCATCACCGCAACGTCGGAGATGACCTACTCGACCAACATGCTCAAGGGGTACGAGGCGCTCACGACGCGTCCTGACTCGCCGGTGCGCATGTCGCTCTACCACATGGCGATCGATGCGGACGCGGGCGTGCAGGTCGATTCGCCTGATCCCGCGATGCTGCGCAAGCAGGGCGTGAAGTTGTGGGCCGACGGCTCGCCGTGGGTCGGATCGATCGCCTCGTCGTTCCCCTACCTCGACACCCCCGCGGAGCAGCATGCCGAGATACCGCTGGGCCCGGGCGGGACCGCGAGGATGAACTACCCGCGTGTCGAGCTCGACGCCCTGCTCGCGACGTACGCCCCCATGGGCTGGCAGATGTCCTTCCACGTCAACGGCGACGTGGGCCTCGACATCGTGCTCGATGCGTACGAGGAGGCCCTGGTCAACAACAACCTCATGGGCACCGACCATCGCTGGCGCGTGGAGCACTGCGGCGGATGCCGCGGCGACCAGTTCCAGCGGGCGGTCGCGATGGGCGTCACCATCTCCCTCGGCCCCTTCCAGTACATCTACTGGGGCGACCTGCTCGACGGCACGATGTTCGCCCCGGAGATCGGCTCGCAGTGGATGCGCTGGGGCGATGCCGTGAAGGCCGGCGCGCACCTGTCCTTCCACAACGACGGCCCGGTGAGCCCGCCCATTCCCCTGCTCAACATCCAGACGGCCATCACCCGGACCACGGACACCGGCCAGGTGCACGGCGCCAACCAGATCATCAGCATCGAGGACGCGCTCAAGGCCGAGACGATCGGCGCGGCGTACATGCTGCACCGAGACGACGAGATCGGGTCGCTGGCCACCGGGAAGTACGCCGACCTGGTCGAACTGTCGATGGACCCGTACCTCGCCGACCCGCTCACGCTCGCGTCGCAGGTGAAGGTGCAGGGCACGTGGCGCTCGGGACGCAAGATCGACCTCGACGCGTACATGCAGCAGATCCAGGCGGTGGAGGCGGCCGGGTCGCATCCGGTCGACCACGCGTCAACCCTCACGTCCCACACCTGCTGACGCCCGGTCCGTAGGCTCGGCCCGGAGGCGCCCGGGCACTGTGCCGGGCGCAGGGGGGCCAGGGCAGGGGCCCGCAGGGGAGGTCGCGTGGACATCAGCCTCGACGACGCCTATGCCCTGGGCTCCCCGGACGATGCCCGGCGGCTCTACGCGCGATGGGCCGCGACGTACGAGTCCGACTTCGTCGCCCGCTCCGGCTACCACCATCCGCGGGTGATCGCGGAGATCTTCCACGACGTCGTCCCCGAGGTCGGCACCGCGGTGGACGCCGGAGCCGGCACCGGGCTCGTCGGGGCCCACCTGTGCGCGCTGCGGCCCGGTCTCGCGCTGGACGGCATCGACCTCTCCGCCGAGATGCTCGCCGTGGCATCCGCCAAGGGCGTGTACCGCACCGTCTACGAGCGCGACCTCACCCAGCCCGTGCGCGACACCGGTGCGCCGTACGACGCGCTCATCAGCATCGGGCTCTTCACGCACGGGCACCTGGGCCCGGAGGCTCTCGGCCGCCTGATCCCGCTCGTGAGGCCCGGGGGCCACGTGGTGATCGGAGCCAACGAGAGCCACTTCCTCGAGCTGCGATTCGAGGAGGCGCTCGTCTCGCTCGGCGTGGCCGACCTCGAGCTGCGACGCGTGCGGGTGTACGCCGAGGGCAGCAGTCACCGGGACTCCCTCAACGTGGTGTCGACCTTCCGCGTCCCGATCCCGAGTCCCGGCCCAGAGTCCCGGCCCCGTGCGGATGACGGCCCTCCGCTCCTCTCCTGGGGCGGGCGTGACTCCTGGGGCTGGCTGACGCCGCACCCGGCGCGTCGGCGGACGACGGGTGTCGGACCGCCGCACTAGGGTGGTGCGGTGACCACGGGAGACGGCGACTTCGTCCACCTCCACGTGCACACCGAGTTCTCCATGCTCGACGGCGCGAGCCGCCTTCCCGACCTCATGTCCGAGGCCGCGCGCCTGGGAATGCCGGCGATCGCGATGACCGACCACGGCACGCTCTTCGGCGCCTACGACTTCGCCAAGGCCGCCTCGGCCGCCGGCATCAAGCCGATCATCGGCCTCGAGGGCTACTACGCCCCCCAGGGCCGTTTCGAGCGCCGCGCCTTCGACTTCGGCGGCGGGTTCGAGGAGACGCGCGACGGCGATGCCGGTCTCACCGACGGTGGCGGTGCCCGCGGCACCCAGCCCTACACCCACATGACCCTGTGGGCGGAGAGCACCACGGGCATGCACAACCTCTTCCGCCTGGCGAGCACGGCGAGCCTAGAGGGCTACTACTTCAAGCCGAGGTTCGACCGCGAGGCGCTCGAGCGCTACGCCCCGGGCCTCCTCGGCACGACCGGCTGCCCCTCGGGGGAGGTCAACCGCTGGCTCCAGGCGGGCAACTACGACCGGGCCCTGGCGGCCGCGGCCGACATGCGCGACATCCTCGGGCCGGGCAACTACTTCTGCGAGCTCATGGACCACGGCCTGGCCATCGAGCGGCGCTTCCGGGGGGACCTCCTCCGCCTCGCCCGCGCCCTGGACCTCCCCCTCGTGGCGACCAACGACCTGCACTATGTCCGGGCCGGTGACGCCGACACCCACGACGTTCTCCTGTGCATCGGCACGCGGACCACGATGGACGACCCGAAGAGATTCCGCTTCGACGCTCGGGACTTCTACCTCAAGAGCGCGGCCGAGATGCGCGACGTGTGGCGCGAGCTGCCCGAGGCCTGCGACAACACCCTGCTCATCGCCGAGCGCTGCGACATCGCGTTCAACGAGGGCGCCAACCTCATGCCGCGCTTCCCGGTCCCGGCGGGGGAGAGCGAGGAGTCGTGGCTGGTGCAGGAGGTCGAGCGTGGCCTGCACCGCCGGTACCCCGACGGCATCAGCGACGACGTGCGCCGCCAGGCGGCGTACGAGCTCGAGGTCGTCGCCCAGATGGGATTCCCGGGGTACTTCCTCGTCGTCGCCGACCTCGTGCGTCACGCCAAGGAG
>JBJTJS010000222.1:0-3683 GCA_046096085.1 bacterium | reverse complement strand
TGGCCGGCGTACTTCACGAACTCCTGGAACATCGGGAGCTGATTGGCCTCCTGGAAGCCTCCCAGCCCGATGCCCATCGTGCCCGTCTCGGGGGTGATGAGGACCACGGGCGTGTGCGCCCAGAAGGCGGCGGCGATCGCGGTCACGCAGTTGCTGATGCCGGGGCCGTTCTGCGCGATGACCACGCCGTGACGACCGCTGGCACGGGCGTAGCCGTCGGCCATGTGCGCCGCGCCCTGCTCGTGGACCACCGGGATGAGGCGGATGCCCGCGGGGGCGAAGATGTCCATGGCGTCCATGAAGGCCGAGCCCATGATCCCGAACATGTCCGTGACGCCGAAGGACACGAGTGTCTCGACGAAGGCCTCGGACGGGGTCATCTTCGTGACGCCCTGAGCCACCGACCTGCTGTCCGCCATTGCATCTCCCATTCTCATCGAATTCTCACTATATCCTGTTGACTATGTTGTTTTTATGCCTCCCCGGAGAGGGGCGGGTCGAATCTGTGACCTGGCCCACAAAGTAGTGACCCGTGGCGGTAGGGTCAATGCATTCAGTCCAAAGAACGGGATGATTGAGTTCGAAAAACGGAATCTGGAGCGGCTATGGCGGTGAAGGCGACGGGCGAGGACGCGCCCATCACGGGCTCGAGCCCGGTCCTGCGGATGTTCGCGCTCCTGGAGCTGATCGCCTCCAAGGACGAGTTCGTCTCCTTGCAGATGCTCGCTCGCGAGACCGGCCTGCCGAAGGCCACGCTCCATCGCATGCTCACCAACTTCGTCGCCGAGGGACTGCTCGTGCGGCAGACCGACAAGAGGCTGTACGGCACAGGCCCGCGCCTGCGCGCGTTCGCCGAGACGCTGCTGGTCAACGCGACGCAGAGCGGTGCACGCCACGCGGTGCTGAAGTCCCTGGTGCAGGAACTCGGCGAGACCTGCAACATCACGACGCTGTCAGGCGGCGAGGTCCTCTACCTGGACCGGGTGGAGACCTCGGAGCTCCTGCGATTCCACCTGGGCGCGGGATCGCGCGTTCCGGTGCACTGCTCGGCGAGCGGCAAGCTCCTCGTCGGTCAGCTCCCCGAGTCCACGCGCCGCCGGCTTCTCGGCCACGCGCCCCTGCAACGCTTCACGGACGCGACGATCACCGAATTCGCCGACCTCGAGTCGGAGATCCGCCTGTCCCGTGAGCGCGGCTACGCCGTGGACGCGGAGGAGTTCATCCCCGGGCTGGTGTGCTTCGCCGTCCTCGTGCCCGGGTCGCGCGGAAGGTCCAGCCAGTGCGTCGCCGTCCAGGGTCCCTCGGTGCGCCTGTCCGTGGACGACGGGGAGCGGGTCCTCCCCGCCCTGCGCCGGGCCGCGGACTCCCTCCAGCACATCGAGTCGGAGAGCCGGGCGGCGTCGTACGGGAAGCGAGCGAGCGCATGACCGTGGTGGACGGACTGACCGGGGTGTCGATGCCGGACACCGTGGTGTCCGCGCGCGACTTCGGCCTCGACTCCGACCTGCTCGTCCCCGCCTTCTCCGCGCGCGACGAGCACGTTCCGGAGATCGACGACAGCTACCGCTTCAACCCCGACGTCACCCTCGCCATCCTGGTGGGCTTCCAGCGCAATCGGCGCGTCCTCGTGCAGGGCCTCCATGGCACCGGCAAGTCGACGCACTTGGAGCAGGTGGCGGCGCGCCTGAACTGGCCGTGCGTCCGAGTGAACCTCGACGGCCAGATCAGCCGGTTCGACTTCATCGGCAAGGACGTGGTGGTCGTGCGCGACGGCCAGCAGGTCACCGAGTTCGCCGAGGGGATCCTGCCGTGGTCGCTGCAGCGCCCGGTGGCGCTCATCCTCGACGAGTACGACGCCGGCCGACCCGATGTCATGTTCGTCATCCAGCGCGTCCTCGAGCGCGACGGGCGGCTCACCCTGCTCGACCAGAGCCGGGTCATCAGCCCGCATCCGGCCTTCCGGCTCTTCGCGACCGCCAACACCGTGGGCCTGGGGAACCTGTCGGGCATGTACCACGGGACCCAGCGACTCAACCACGCCCAGATCGACCGCTGGGACATCGTCGCCTCCCTCAACTACCTCCCGGAGGAAGACGAGCGCGCCATCGTGATCGGCAAGGTGCCGGCCCTGGACACCGACGCGGGGCGGCGAACCGTCGCGGCCATGGTCGCGCTCGCGGGCCTGACGCGGGAGGGCTTCCGCGCGGGCGATCTGTCCACGCTGATGTCCCCGCGGACCGTCATCGCCTGGGCGGAGAACCTCGATATCTTCGGCGATGTCGCCCAGGCCCTGCGCCTGACGTTCCTCAACAAGTGCGACGAGTCGGAGTGGCCGATCGTCGCGGAGTACTTCCAGCGGTGCTTCGACGCCCCGCTCCTGCCCGAGGCCTGACTGGTGCCTTCCGTCGACGTCACCGCGCCGGAGGACCTCGAGGAGGCCGAGCGCACCACCGCCGCGGCCGCGCGGGCCATCAGCGGCCAGCCTGACCTGCGCTTCCGCGGGCACCTCATGCACCTCGGCGCCGAGCCCGCGCCCGCGCGCGCGCCCTACCTCCACCCCGACGTCCAGGGGCGCAGCCTCGACGACCTGCGCGGAATTGCTGACGGCGTCGCCCTGCGCCTGCGCCTGTCCGACGAAGCCCTGTACGCGCGGCACTGCCCCGAGGGCGACGTCGAGGAGTTCGTCTACGAGGTGCTCGAGCAGTTGCGCGTGGAGTCCCTGGCACCTGACGCCATGCCGGGGCTGCGGGCCAATCTCCGTCGCAGGTTCGAGGCGTGGACGTCGTCCTTCATCCAGGAGGGGATGCTCGAGGACGACCTGGGGATCCTGCTCTTCTCCGTGGTCCACGTGTGCCGCTCGCGGATCCTGGCCGAGCCCATCGAGGAGCGCGTCAGCGATCACACCGAGGCGACCCGCTTCGGCATCTACGACGTCCTCGGCGAGCACCTGCGCGAGCTGCGCCCGGCACGCGAGAGCCAGGAGGACTTCGCCCGCCGGGCGGCAGCGATGGCCGTGTCCATCGGGGCTCACGCTGCCGAGCGGAGAGGTTCGCGGCCCGCCTCGCACCGCCGCACCTCCGTCCTCTCGATGCTCGACGTGCGGGGGATCGGGCGCGACGAGGAGGCGGACACCGACGGCGCCGAGTCCGGCGGCGCCGTGCGGGCAGGGACCTACCGTGCCTTCACCGCCGACTACGACCGCGTGGATGCCGTGGGCGCCTGGGTGAGACCCCACGGGCTGGCCGCGGCGCGCGCAGAGCTCGACGTCCTCGCGGCCGAGCACCGGTCGCTCGCCGGCTACCTCGCGCGGAGCGCGGATGCGGTCTTCCCGTCGCCGCACGCGGACTCCTGGGTCACCGAGCAGGAGGAGGGCTACGTCGACCCGCGACTGCTCACGTCGCTCGTGACGGGCGGGCGAGACGGGCGGGTCTTCCGACTCCCGGCACACGTCGACCGCCCTCGCGGGGCCGTGAGCATCCTCGTGGACTGCTCGGGGTCGATGAAGGGGCCCATCCCCCAGGTCGCCGTCCTCGTCGATGCACTCGTGCGCGCCCTGGACCGGGGCGAGGTGCTCACCGAGGTGCTCGGCTACACGACCGGGGCGTGGAGCGGCGGCAGGCCGCACCGCGAGTGGCTGGCCGCAGGACGCCCCGCGCACCCCGGGCGCCTCAACGAGACCTGCC
>JBJTJS010000221.1:0-18235 GCA_046096085.1 bacterium | reverse complement strand
GGATGACGTGCTGTACTCCGGCCGGACCGTGCGGGCGGCACTCGATGCGATCAGCGACGTCGGCCGTCCGCGGGCGGTCCAGCTGGCCGTCCTCGTCGACCGCGGCCACCGCGAGCTCCCGATCCGCGCCGACTACGTGGGCAAGAACATCCCGACCTCGCTGGCGCAGTCGGTGCGCGTCCACCTCGCGGAGACCGACGACGCCGACGAGGTCCTGGTCGTGGGAGGCGGCGCATGAGGCACCTGCTGAGCACGACGGACCTCACGCGCGAGGATGCCCTCCTCATCCTGGACACGGCCGCCGAGCTCGCCCGGGTGACCGACCGGGCCGTCAAGAAGCTGCCGACACTGCGGGGGCGCACCGTGGTCAACCTCTTCTTCGAGGACTCCACCCGCACGCGCATCTCGTTCGAGGCGGCGGCCAAGCGCCTGTCCGCCGACGTCATCACGTTCTCCGCGAAGGGCTCGAGCGTGTCCAAGGGCGAGAGCCTCAAGGACACCGCGCTGACCCTGGAGGCCATGGGCGCCGACGCGGTGGTCGTGCGCCACCAGGCGTCAGGGGCGCCCTACCGCCTGGCGCACTCCGGGTGGGTGGGCTGCAGCGTCGTCAACGCGGGCGATGGCACGCACGAGCACCCCACGCAGGCCCTGCTCGACGCCTTCACCCTGCGGGAGCGCCTCGGCGACCTCCAGGGCCGTCGCGTCGTCATCGTGGGCGACGTGCTGCACAGCAGGGTGGCGCGCTCCAATGTGCACCTGCTGGGGACCCTCGGCGCGGACGTCACGCTGGTGGCCCCGCCCACCCTGCTCCCCGTCGGCGTGGACACCTGGCCCTGCGCCGTGTCCTATGACCTCGACGAGGCCCTGCGGGGCGCGGACGCGGTGATGATGCTGAGGGTCCAGAACGAGCGCATGAACGCCGCCTACTTTCCCTCCACGCACGAGTACTCCCGCCGGTATGGGCTCGACACGCGCCGAGCCGCGCTGCTCTCCGACGATGCGATCGTGCTCCACCCGGGTCCGATGAACCGCGGCATGGAGATCTCCGCGGACGTCGCCGACGGCGCCCGGTCGGTCATCGTCGAGCAGGTCGCCAACGGCGTCAGCGTGCGCCTGGCGGTGCTCTACCTCGTCCTGGGGGCTCGCGCCGAGGAGGACGCGGGGGAGTCATCGAGCCCGGAGGCGGTGCCCGCATGAAGGTCGTACTGCGATCCGCGCGTCCCTACGGCGAGGACCCGGTGGACGTCGTCCTCGACGGCGGGGTGATCCAGGGCATCCGGGCTCCGACGTCGGGAGCCGTTCCGGCGTCCCCTGACGTGGACCTGGAGGTCGACGCGAGCGGCCTGGTCCTGCTGCCGGGGCTGGTCGACCTGCACACGCACCTGCGAGAGCCCGGCCGCGAGGACGCGGAGACGATCGAGACGGGCACGCGCGCGGCGGCGCTCGGGGGGTTCACCGCCGTCCACGCCATGGCCAACACCCAGCCCGTGGCCGACACCGCCGGCGTGGTCGAGATGGTGTGGCGGCGGGGTGTCGAGGCCGGTCACTGCGACGTCCACCCCGTCGGTGCCGTCACGGTGGGCCTCGGGGGAGAGCAGCTCGCCGAACTCGGGGCCATGGCCGACTCGGCGGCTCGCGTGCGCGTCTTCAGCGATGACGGTGTCTGCGTGAGCGACCCCGTCATCATGCGACGGGCGCTGGAGTACGTGAAGGCGTTCGACGGCGTCATCGCCCAGCACGCCCAGGAGCCGAGGCTGACCCAGGGGGCGCAGATGAACGAGGGCGCCCTGTCGGGAGCCCTGGGCCTGGCCGGCTGGCCTGCGGTCGCGGAGGAGGCCATCATCGCCCGCGACGTCCTCCTTGCCGCCCACGTGGGGTCGAGGGTCCACATCTGCCACCTCTCCACGGCCGGCTCGGTCGACATCGTCCGCTACGCGAAGTCCCGCGGCATCGACGTCACGGCGGAGGTGACGCCGCACCACCTGCTCCTCACCGAGGACCTGGCCGCGACGTACGACCCGGTGTTCAAGGTCAACCCGCCGCTGCGCACCGAGGCCGACGTGCTCGCCGTCCGCGAGGGGCTCGCCGACGGGACCATCGATGCTGTCGCCACCGATCACGCTCCCCACGCCCACGAGGACAAGGACTGCGAATGGGCGGCCGGCGCCTTCGGCATGCTGGGCCTGCAGACCGCCCTGTCCATCGTCATCGACACCATGGTGATCCCCGGTCGCCTGGGGTGGCGGGAGGTCGCGGACCGGATGTCGGAGCGCCCGGCCCGCATCGGGAGGCTGGCCGACCAGGGCCGCCCCATCGCGGTGGGCGAGCCCGCAAGCCTCGTGCTCGTCGATCCGTCGGCGTCGTGGACCGTGGACCCGTCGGACCTGGCCTCCCGCAGCCGCAACACCCCGGTCGCCGGCCGGGTGCTGCCCGGGCGCGTCGTCGCCACCTTCCTCCGCGGGCGACCGACGGTGCTCGACGGGGCGCTCGCGTGATCGGGACCCTCGCGCAGGTCGCGCAATCCGCCCCGGTGACGCAGTGGCCGCTGCGCGTCGCGCTGGTCGGCCTCATGGTCGGCCTCATCGCGCTCGTGCTCCTCGGCATGCGCCGCGGGTGGAAGGCGCGGGCGGCGCGGCAGGGGGATCTCCCGCTCCCACCGGCCGACGGACTCGGGCAGGCGACCCTGGGCCCGGTCCCCGGGGTGTTCGTCGGCACGAGCAGCGCGGGGGACTGGCTGGACCGCGTCGTCGTCCACGACCTCGGGGTGCGCAGTCGGGCCGACCTCCTGGCGGGCCCGTCGGGGGTCCTCCTCGAGCGCACGGGCGCCCGCGACGGCTTCGTGCCGCGCGCCGCCCTCCGGGGAGCGCGCGCCGACCGCGGCGTCGCCGGCAAGGCCTACGAGCGGGACGGGGTCCTCGTCCTCACCTGGGAACTCGGTGGCAGGCTGGTGGACACGGGCTTCCGCGCCGACGTCGCGGCCGAGCAGGCCGAGGCGCTCGCGGCCCTGGAGACGCTGGCCGCGGACGGGAGGATGCCGTGAGGGAGGGCACCGAGCCCGCCGTGCTCGTCCTCGAGGACGGGCGCGCGTTCCGCGGCCGGAGCCTCGGTGCGGTGGGCACGACCACGGGCGAGGCGGTCTTCACCACCGCGATGACCGGGTACCAGGAGACGCTCACCGACCCGTCGTACCGCGGCCAGGTGGTCGTGATGACGATGCCCCACGTCGGGAACACCGGCATGAACGACGAGGACCCGGAGTCCCGACGGATCTGGGTGGCGGGCTACGTCGTGCGCGCCCCGTCGCCGGCTCCGTCGAACTGGCGCTCGCGGCGCGGGCTCGAGGAGGACCTCAGCGACGCCGGGGTCGTGGGGATCCGCGACATCGACACCCGCGCGCTCACCCGCCACCTGCGCGATCGCGGGGCCATGCTGGTCGGGATCTTCAGCGGGCCGCGCGCATCCGACCCGATGGAGGATCTCCTTGCCGAGGTGCTCGCGACCCGCCCGATGGCGGGGTCCAGCCTCACCGACGAGGTGACCATCCGAGAGCCGTACCTCCTGCCCGCGCCCGACGAGCGCTTCGTCGTCGCCGCGGTCGACCTCGGCATCAAGTCGATGACCCCGCACCGCATGAACGAGCGCGGCATGTCGGTGCACGTCGTCCCCGGCTCCATCGACGCCGCCTCGCTGCTCGCCCGGGGCCGCGACGGGGTCTTCTTCTCCAACGGCCCCGGCGACCCGGCGACGGCCGACCATGCGGTGTCGCTGGTGCGCGCGTGCCTCGAGGCGCGCAGGCCGGTGTTCGGCATCTGCTTCGGCCACCAGATGCTCGGTCGCGCCCTGGGCCTCGGCACCTACAAGCTCCGCTTCGGCCACCGGGGCGTCAACCAGCCGGTCCAGGACCTGCGGACCGGGCGCGTGAGCGTCACGGCGCACAACCACGGGTTCGCGGTGCAGGCACCGGTGGGCGAGGACATCGACACGCCGTTCGGGCTCGCCCGGGTGACCCACGTGTGCCTCAACGACGGCGTCGTGGAGGGGTTGCGCTGCCTCGACGTCCCCGCGTTCAGCGTGCAGTACCACCCCGAGGCGGCCGCCGGCCCGCACGATGCCGGCGGGCTCTTCGACGAGTTCGCCGAGCTCATGGGGGGCGGTCGCTGATGCCGCGTCGCGACGACATCTCGTCGGTCCTCGGCATCGGCGCGGGGCCGATCGTCATCGGCCAGGCGTGCGAGTTCGACTACTCGGGCACCCAGGCCTGCCGGGTCCTGCGGGCCGAGGGCGTGCGCGTCGTCCTCGTCAACTCCAATCCCGCCACGATCATGACCGATCCCGAGTTCGCGGATGCGACGTACGTCGAGCCGATCACGCCGGAGATCGTGGAGGCCATCATCGCCCGGGAGCGGCCCGATGCGCTCCTGCCCACCCTCGGCGGCCAGACGGCCCTGAACACCGCGATCGCCCTGCATCACGCGGGGGCGCTCGAGCGCTACGGGGTGGAGCTCATCGGTGCCGATGTCGAGGCCATCGAGCGGGGGGAGAACCGCGAGAAGTTCCGTGCCATCGTGGAGCAGGTCGGTGCCGAGTCCGCGCGCTCGGCGATCTGCCACACCCTCGAGGACTGCCTCGCCGCGGTCGAGGACCTCGGCTACCCGGTAGTGGTGCGGCCGTCGTTCACCATGGGCGGCGCGGGATCGGGCATGGCCTACGACGAGGACGACCTGCAGAGGATCGCGGGCACGGGCCTCCAGGCGAGCCCCACCCACGAGGTCCTCCTCGAGGAGTCGATCCTGGGCTGGAAGGAGTTCGAACTCGAGCTCATGCGCGACCGCAACGACAACGTCGTGGTCATCTGCTCCATCGAGAACCTCGACCCCATGGGCGTCCACACGGGCGACTCGATCACGGTGGCGCCCGCGCTGACGCTGACCGACCGCGAGTACCAGCGGATGCGCGATGTCGCCATCGACATCATCCGGGCGGTCGGAGTCGACACGGGCGGCTGCAACATCCAGTTCGCGGTCAACCCCCTGGACGGGCGCCTCATCGTCATCGAGATGAATCCCCGCGTCTCGAGATCCTCCGCCCTGGCGTCGAAGGCCACCGGCTTCCCCATCGCGAAGATCGCCGCGAAGCTCGCCATCGGCTACTCGCTCGACGAGATCCCCAACGACATCACCCGCGAGACTCCCGCCTCGTTCGAACCCGCCCTGGACTACATCGTCGTGAAGGTGCCCCGCTTCGCGTTCGAGAAGTTCCCCATGGCCGATCCCACGCTGACGACCACGATGAAGTCGGTCGGGGAGGCGATGGCCATCGGGCGCAACTTCACCGAGGCCCTGCAGAAGGCGCTGAGGTCCCTGGAGCGCCCCGAGGCCGTCTTCGCCTGGCCCGAGCCGCGCGACCGGGTGGACGTCCCCGCGCTGCTGGAATCCATGGCCGTGCCCCACGACGGTCGGCTCGCCGAGGTGCAGGTGGCGCTGTGGGCGGGAGCCACGGTGGCGGAGGTCCACGACGCGACCGGGATCGACCCCTGGTTCCTCGACCAGGTGCGCCTCATCAACGACGTGGCCGACGAGGTGCGGGAGGCTCGCGAGCTCGATGCCGGGCTGCTCCTGCTCGCCAAGAGGCACGGCTTCTCCGACCGCCAGCTGGCGCTGCTGCGCGGCGTCGCGGAGCACGAGGTGCGCGCGCAGCGACACGCCCTCGGACTGCGTCCGGTCTACAAGACCGTCGACACCTGCGCGGCGGAGTTCGAGGCACGCACCCCGTACCACTACTCGTCGTACGACGAGGAGACCGAGGTCGAGCCCTCGGACGCACCCAAGGTGGTCATCCTGGGGTCGGGCCCGAACCGGATCGGGCAGGGCATCGAGTTCGACTACTCCTGCGTGCACGCCTCCATGACGCTCCGCGAGGCGGGGTACGAGACGGTCATGGTGAACTGCAACCCCGAGACCGTGTCGACCGACTACGACACCTCGGACCGCCTGTACTTCGAGCCGCTCACTCTCGAGGACGTACTCGAGGTCGTGCACGCGGAGTCGCGCTCGGGCACCGTGGTCGGCGTCATCGTTCAGCTCGGCGGCCAGACTCCGCTCGGGCTCGCGCAGGGCCTCAAGGACGCCGGCGTCCCCATCGTCGGCACGTCGCCGGAGTCCATCCACCTGGCCGAGGAGCGCGGTGCGTTCGGCGCGCTGCTCACCGACGCCGGGCTGCCGGCCCCGCGCTTCGGCACGGCGTCCTCGTTCGAGGACGCCCGTCGGATCGCCGAGGACATCGGCTACCCGGTGCTCGTGCGGCCGTCGTACGTCCTCGGCGGCCGGGGCATGGAGATCGTGTACGACGACGCCATGCTCGCCGACTACCTCGAGCGGGCCACGCAGATCAATCCGGACCATCCCGTGCTCGTGGACCGATTCCTCGACGACGCCGTCGAGATCGACGTCGACGCGCTCTACGACGGGACCGAGCTCTACCTCGGCGGGGTCATGGAGCACATCGAGGAGGCGGGCATCCACTCGGGCGACTCCGCCTGCACGCTGCCCCCGGTGTCGCTCGGCCCCCAGGAGGTCGCCCGCATCCGCGCCTCCACCCTGGCCATCGCACGCGGGGTCGGGGTCCTGGGCCTCCTCAACGTCCAGGACGCGCTGGTGGGGGGAGTGCTCTACGTCCTCGAGGCCAACCCGCGCGCCTCCCGCACTGCGCCCTTCGTGTCGAAGGCGACCGGCGTGCCGCTGGCCAAGGCCGCCGCGCGCGTCATGCTGGGGGCGACCATCGCCGAGCTGCGCGGGGAGGGTCTCCTCCCGCGCGAGGGAGACGGGGGCGACCAGCCGCCCGGCGCCGCCGTGGCGGTGAAGGAGGCCGTCCTGCCGTTCGGCCGATTCCACGGGGTCGACACCGTGCTCGGCCCGGAGATGCGCTCGACGGGCGAGGTCATGGGCATCGACCGCGACTTCGGGACCGCTTTCGCCAAGTCGCAGATGGCGGCGTACGCCGGCGGACTGCCGACCTCGGGGCGCGTGCTGGTGTCCGTGGCGGATCGCGACAAGAGGTCCATGATCTTCCCCATCAAGCGGCTGTCCGACCTCTGCTTCGACCTGCTCGCGACGGAGGGGACCGCCGAGGTCCTGCGCCGACACGGCCTCAAGGTCGGGCTGGTCCGCAAGCAGCGCGAGGGACCGGGTCCCGGGGGGGAGCCGACGACGGTCCAGGCCATCCTGGAGGGCGACGTCGACCTCATCGTCAACACCCCGTTCGGCGTGGGTCCCCGTCTCGACGGCTACGAGATCCGCACGGCCGCCGTGCTCAAGGGGGTTCCCTCCGTGACGACGGTCCAGGGCCTCGCCGCTACTGTCCTGGCCATCGAGGCCCTCAGGGCCGCCGGAACCGCCGACGGCGGCACCCGGATCGGGGTGCGCTCCCTCCAGGAGCACGCCGCCGACCTGGAGCGCCTGCGGGGGGACGGCCGAGGCGCGACGCACGAGGGAGGCTGACCATGCCGGTGCAGGTCCGAAGCGAGGTGGTGTCGACCCGTCGCGCGGGGATCTACCACGTGCTCACGCTCACCGCGGACGGCGTGCCCGAGACCACCCGGCCCGGCCACTTCGTCGGCATCGCCATCGGCGACATGACGTCGGGGCTGCTCCTGCGGCGCGCGTTCTCCATCTACGGGGTGCAGCAGCGGGGGATCTACGGCGGCACCGTCGACGTCGTCGTCGCCGCCAGCGGCCCGGGGACCCGCTGGCTGGCGCAGCGTCATCGCGGCGACCAGGTCGAGCTCATCGGGCCCCTGGGGCGTCCGTTCATGCTGCCGCGCGAGCCGGTCTCGTGCACGCTCGTCGGCGGTGGCTACGGTTCGGCGCCGCTGTTCATGCTGGCCGAGCAGTTGCGCCAGCGTGGCTGCCGCGTCGACATGATCCTGGGCGCGTCGACCGAGGAGAAGCTGTTCGGCGTCCTCGAGGGCAAGCGCGCGGCATCGACGGTCACCATCACGACCGAGGACGGCTCCCTGGGCGAGACCGGGCTCGTCACCGACGCCCTGCCCGGGGTCATGGAGCGAGGCGGCTCCGAGGTGGTCTACGCCTGCGGGCCGATGGGGATGCTCGCCAGTGTCGCCGAGCTGGCGGCGGAGCGCGGCGCGTACAGCCAGTGCGCCGTCGAGGAGGCGATGGCCTGCGGCATCGGCGTCTGCATGTCCTGCGTGCTCCCGGTGGTGGGCAACGACGGCGTCACGCGGATGGTGCGCAGCTGCGTCGAGGGGCCGGTCTTCCCCGGGGACCGGGTGCGATGGGACGACATCGGCACCATCCCGCCGGACACGCTCGGCGCCCCCGAGTCGGCCGGGCGCGATGGCGTGACCGCAGCCCGGGGAGCCCGGTCGTGACGCGCGCCGTGGTGCTCCCCGCGAGCACGCTCGTGGGGCGACCGCCGGACATCGACATGACGGCCGAGCTGGGGTCCCTCACGATGCCGAGCCCGGTGCTCACGGCGTCGGGGTGCGCGGCATCGGGACGCGAGCTCGATCAGTTCTTCGACATCACGACCCTCGGGGCGATCGTCACCAAGAGCATCATGATGCAGCCGCGGTCGGGGCGTCCCACTCCGCGCATGGCGGAGACACCCAGCGGGATGCTCAATTCCATCGGCCTTCAGGGCCCGGGGGTGCACTCCTTCCTCGAGCACGACCTCGCCTGGCTGCGCGAGCGGGGCGCCCGGGTCGTGGTGTCCATCGCGGGCAACACCGTGGAGGAATACACCCAGCTGGCCAAGCTCCTGCGCATGTACGACGGCATCGATGCCATCGAGGTGAACATCTCCTGCCCCAACGTCGCCGACCGCGGCCAGGTCTTCGCGTGCCGTGCGGACACGGCCTCGTCGGTCGTGGGGCTGGTCCGGCGCAATACCGATCCGCGCATCCCCGTCATCGTCAAGCTGTCGCCCGATGTCACCGACATCGCGACGATCGCGGTGGCCTGCGAGCGCGCGGGCGCTGACGCGATCTCCCTCATCAACACCCTCCTGGGGATGGTCATCGACACCACGACCATGCGCCCGGCCCTCGCCGGAGTGACCGGAGGGCTCTCGGGGCCCGCGATCCGGCCCGTGGCGGTCCGCTGCGTGTGGCAGGTGCGTGAAGCGCTCCCGGAGATCCCCATCCTGGGCATGGGCGGCATCCGCACCGGAGAGGACGCCCTGGAGTTCGTCCTGGCCGGAGCGAACGCCGTCTGCGTGGGGACCTCGATCTTCAACGATCCGTCCGCGCCGGCGCGGATCCACGCCGAACTCGCCTCCGCACTGGCCGACCGAGGCTTCGCTCGACTGGCCGATGCCGTCTCGTACGCGCATCGCGGCATGGCCGGCCCGGCCGGACCGGTCGACGACGAACCTTCGGTCGAGGCCGGCACGGGGGATCCGGAGGAGGAGGCCGTCGCCGACCCGGTTCTGGCCGGCCCGTCGGCGAGCCCCGCTCCCGAGGGCGATCCGCTCAGCGGCGATGCCGAGGCCTAGGCCGTGACCGCCGGACTCGCCGGGGGCGCTTCGCGCGCCCCCATCGCCGTGGCGCTCGATGCACCGGACCTGGCGACGGCGCTGGCCTGGGCGGGTGCCACGGCGCCCCACGTGTCGACGCTCAAGGTCGGCCTCGAGTCGTACCTGCGCGACGGTGACGACGCGGTGATCGGGGCCCGTCGTGCCGCCGAGGGGAGCGGCTCCCCGTGCGACCTCTTCCTCGACCTCAAGCTCCACGACATCCCCGCCACGGTCGCCGGTGCCGCGCGCTCGGTCGCGCGTCTCGCGCCGGACTACCTCACCGTGCATGCCGCGGGGGGTCCGGCCATGGTGCGCGCGGCGGCCGAGACGCTCCCGGACACCCGCATCGTCGCGGTGACCGTCCTCACGTCCCTCCAGCCGGGCGACCTCTGCGATCTCGGCCTCCTGCCCCCGGGCGCGGACGCGGATGCCGTGCGTGCGCTCGCGGTGACCCTCGCCGCGAGCGCGATCGACGCGGGAGCGCGCGCCGTGGTGTGCTCCCCCGAGGAGGTGGCCGAGATCCGCGCCGCGGTCGGTCCGGGGCCGGTCCTCATCACCCCCGGGGTCAGGCCGGCGGGAGCCGACCGCGGGGACCAGCGCCGCGTGGCGACCCCGCGGGAGGCGCTGGACCGCGGCGCCGACCTGCTCGTCATCGGGCGTCCCATCACCGGCGCCGAGGACCCGGCCGCCGCGGCGGCGCGCATCGCCGCCGACCTCGGCGTCCGGGCGGGGACGGTGCCGTGACGGCACCCGCCCTCTACGACGACAGCCGCGCCCTGGGACGCGATCGCGCGCTGCAGGCCCGCCGGCAGCGCGCAGAGATCAAGCGCGGCCTTCGCGCGGGCGTCGTCTCCGTCGACGACGTCCTGGCCCGCCGTGACGACGACCCCGTCGTCGGGCGGATGCGGGTCGTCGACCTCATCGAGGCCATGCCCGGCGTGGGCCCGGTCCGTGCCGCGAGCGTCATGGAGGCGTGCGCGATCGCGCCTTCGCGGCGGCTGCGCGGGCTCGGCGAGCGGCAGGCGCATGCCCTGGCCCGGGCGCTGGCGCCCGGCGCTCGACGGACGCCGTGATCGTGGCCGCGCGACTGCTCGTCCTGTCCGGCCCCTCGGGGGTGGGCAAGTCCAGCGTGGTCGACCGCATTCGCTCCGGCTTCCCCGAAGTCCACATGTCGGTGTCGGTCACCACGCGGGCCCCTCGACCGGGCGAGGTGGACGGGGTGCACTACCTCTTCATCGGCCGGGATGCCTTCGACCGCATGATCGCGGACGGGGAACTCCTCGAGTGGGCGGAGTTCGCGGGGAACCTCTACGGCACGCCCGCGGCTCCCGTCGCGCAGTCCCTGGCCGAGGGACGGCCGGTCCTCGTGGAGATCGACCTCCAGGGGGCCCGCCAGGTGCGCGCCAGGGCCGCGGAGCTCGGTGTCGACGACCTCCTGGTCTTCCTCGCCCCGCCGTCCTGGGATGTCCTCGTGCAGCGCCTCGAGGGGAGGGGCACGGAGGATCCGGACGTGATCGCCGCCCGCCTCGAGACCGCCCGCGTGGAGCTCGCGGCCGAGGGGGAATTCGACCGCACCGTCGTCAACGACGACATCGCCCAGGCCGCCGAGGAGATCGTCGCCCTCCTCAACGGCTAGACTCGGTCCGGCACCGCTTCTGAGACCCCCACCCGAAAGGTCGTCCCGTGAACGCCTCCGTGCGCCCTGAGGGCATCACCTACCCGCCGATCGACGACCTGCTGGACAAGTCGGACTCCAAGTACTCGCTCGTCATCTACGCGGCCAAGCGCGCCCGGCAGATCAACGCGTACTACTCGCAGCTCGGCGAGGGGCTCCTGGAGTACGTCGGCCCCCTGGTCGAGACGCACGTCCAGGAGAAGCCGCTGTCCATCGCCCTGCGCGAGATCGACGCGGGCATGCTCACCTCGGAGCCCTACGATCCCGCCGCCGAGGCCGTGGCCGAGGTCGTCGCCGAGGTCTCCTTCGACGCTTCGCTGGACGACGACCTCACCTGAGGATGCGGCCATGGCCACCATCCTGCTGGGTGTCGCCGGCGGCATCGCCGCCTACAAGGCGTGCAGCCTGCTGCGATTGCTGAAGGAAAGCGGTCACGACGTCGTCGTCGTTCCCACGGCGTCGGCGCTCCGGTTCGTGGGGGCGCCCACCTGGGAGGCGCTGTCCGGGCATCCGGTGCGAACCGAGGTGTGGGAGGACATCCCCTCCGTCGCGCACGTGGCCCTCGGGAAGTCCGCAGACCTCGTTGTCGTGGCCCCCGCCACCGCCGACCTCCTGTCGCGCGCAGCCTCCGGCCGCGCCGATGACCTCCTCACGGCGAGCCTGCTCACGGCCACGTGTCCGGTGCTCATGGCCCCGGCCATGCACACGGAGATGTGGCGGCACCCGGCCACCCGGGCCAACGTGGAGGCCCTCCGCGCGCGCGGGGTGCGCGTGCTCGAGCCCGCCGAGGGCCGGCTCACCGGCACCGACTCCGGCCCCGGGCGGCTGCCCGAGCCCGAGGACATCGCGCTGGCGGCCGAGGCGCTCCTCGCGCCCCGCTACCTCGCCGGCCGACACCACGACCGTGCGGCCGGGGGCACGCGCGAGCCCCTCGACCCGGTCCGGTTCCTCGGCAACCGCTCGAGCGGCCGGCAGGGCTGGGCCCTGGCCCAGCGGGCCCGTGACCGCGGGGCCGACGTCGTCCTCGTGGCCGCGAACGTCGCTCTGCCGCCCCCGACGGGGGTGGTCGTCGTCCCCGTGGAGACCACCGCCGAGCTGCACCGCGCCGTGGCGGACGCGGCCGAGGCGGCGGACGCGGTGATCATGGCCGCGGCGGTCGCGGATTTCCGCCCGGCCGCCGCCACCGCGGAGAAGATCAAGAAGACCGAGGGGGCGGATCCCGAGCCCGTGGCGCTGGTCCGCAATCCCGATGTCCTCGCCGACCTGGTGTCCCGGCGCAGGCCCGGGCAGGTCCTCGTCGGCTTCGCTGCCGAGACGGCGGGGTCGCGCGAGCGCCTGCTCGAGCTCGGGCGCGCGAAGGTCGCCCGCAAGGGCTGCGACCTCCTCGTGCTCAACGACGTCGCCGGGGGGCGCGTCTTCGGCCAGGACGCCAACGACGTCGTCGTGCTCGGTGCCGGAGGCGATGTCGTGGCGGAGGCCTCGGGCGCCAAGGAGGCCGTGTCCGACGCGGTCTGGGACGAGGTGGCCAAGCTCCTGCCGTGAGCGCCCCCTGCGATAGGGTCGGGCCGGTCAAGAGCGCCAGCGCGAAGCCCCGGCTCGCTGGCCGGCAACCCTCCCGCCGCGGTGGGGTGCCCCGGGTGAGGACACGGCCCCGGTCCGCACACACCGTCGGGGCAAGTGCGGCGAGCCCGCCTGAGCGATGGAGGTAGTGCGTGTCCCGTCGACTGTTCACCTCGGAGTCCGTGACCGAGGGGCATCCGGACAAGATGGCGGACCAGATCAGCGATGCCATCCTCGACGATCTGCTCCGCCAGGACCCCACCAGCCGCGTCGCGGTGGAGACGCTCCTCACCACCGGCCAGGTGCACGTGGCCGGTGAGGTCACCACGGAGGGGTTCGCCGACGTCGCGCGGCTGGTCCGCGACGTCGTGCGCGATATCGGCTACGACTCCTCCGACAAGGGCTTCGACGGGAACTCATGCGGCATCTCCGTCTCCATCGGCGCGCAGTCGCCCGATATCGCCCAGGGCGTCGACGACGCCCTCGAGGAGCGCGAAGGGCACAGCACGGACCCGCTGGACCGGCAGGGCGCCGGCGATCAGGGCCTCATGTTCGGCTACGCGACGAACGAGACGCCCACGCTGATGCCGCTCCCCATCCAGCTGGCCCACCGGCTTGCGGAGCAGCTCACCGCCGTTCGCAGGGATGGCCAGCTGCCCTACCTCCGTCCGGACGGCAAGACCCAGGTGACCATCGAGTACGACGATCGCGATCGTCCCCTGCGCATCGACACCGTGGTCGTGTCGAGCCAGCACGCGCGCGACGTGGACCTCGAGGGGCAACTCGCACCCGAGGTGCGCAAGTTCGTCGTCGATCCCGTGCTGGAGCAGGTGGACCTGTCGAGCGAGGGCTACCGACTGCTCGTGAACCCGACCGGGCGCTTCGAGGTGGGCGGTCCCATGGGCGACGCCGGGCTCACCGGGCGCAAGATCATCGTCGACACCTACGGCGGCATGGCCCGGCACGGCGGCGGCGCGTTCTCGGGCAAGGATCCCTCCAAGGTCGACCGCTCCGCCGCCTACGCCATGCGCTGGGTGGCCAAGAACGTCGTCGCCGCGGGGCTCGCGCAGCGCTGCGAGGTCCAGGTGGCGTACGCCATCGGCAAGGCGCACCCGGTCGGGGTCTTCGTGCAGACCTTCGGGACCGGCGTGCTGCCCGACGAGCGGATCCAGGAGGCCGTCCTGGAGGTGTTCGACCTGCGCCCGGCGGCGATCATCCGCGACCTCGACCTGCTGCGGCCGGTCTACCGGCCCACGGCCGCCTACGGCCACTTCGGTCGCGAGCTGCCCGACTTCACCTGGGAGGGCACCGGGCGGGCCGAGGCGCTGCGCGCCGCCGCCGGCGCCTGACCCGTCTCGGGTAGCACGCCGTCGAGAGCCCGCTACGCGGTGGGGTGCGTCGTGTCGTCGATGCCCTGGGCGGCCCGCGTGACGAGTTCCTCCAGCGTCGTTCCCTCGGGCGAGCCCGTGACGACCGACAGGTGCACCGTGACCGGCCGCTTGCCCAGGGCCACCCCGGTGTCGGCGAGCGCGCCGTTGACCGCCTCGATGAGTTCGCTCGCGTCGGGGACCGGTCCCTGAACCAGTCCGAGGAAGCCGTCGCCGCCCCAGCGCGCGACCAGGGTGCCCTCCGGAAGGGCGACGCGCAGTGCGCGCACGGTCGCCCTGAGCACGTCGTCGCCGTACTCAAGGCCGTAGCCGTCGTTGATGCTGCGCATGCCCACGAGGTCGCAGAGGATCACGCTCACGTCCTCGTGCGATCGCTCGGCTGACTCGGCGATGGTGCCCGCGAGCGCCATGAGGCCGGTGCGCGAGAAGGCCCCGGTCATGGGGTCCGTGCTGCGCAGCAGATTGGAGTTGGCCTGCTCGAGGGCGAGCCGGTCGACCGTGGCCAGCCGGAGGTACAGCAGGACGAAGCCGGCCAGCACGGCGGTCGCGGCCGCCACGATCCACGAGAGCGTGTCGACGACGGAGACGACGTAGCCGGCGACGACCACGATCGGCAGGCCGAGCGCGGAGCCGGTGATGGCCGCCGGCCAGGAGAGGGCGATGGGAGCGGTCACGACGATGCCCACCAGGGCGTAGGACAGCACCACGGCGCTGTCGAGCTCGGTGGCCCGCCAGCTGGTCTCGGCCACGAAGCCCACCATGAGCAGCGTCCACGTCCAGATCATGGTGCGGTCGCTGGCGCCTGAGCGCGCGAGCAGCATCGAGAGCGCGATGAGCAGCAGGCCGAACACCGGCCCGAAGATGAGCACCGGCCCCTCGTCGCCGTAGTACAGCGCGATGTACACGAGGCCGACCGTGACCGAGAGGGATCCGACGAGGGCGAGGGCGAGGGGGATCGTCTGGCGAGCGCTCTCTTCCCGTAGCGCCCTCACGGGATCGTCGAGCTCGCGGAACGCTGCTCGGTAGGACTTCTGCATCTGCGCATCCTCCAGGGAGTCGGGAATGATCTGGCGGACGCGGGCCGGGTGGATCTGCTGGGGCCACGGCGTCAGCTTGGCGGCGGTGAGGCCGAGGTAGATGATCGTGTTGAAGGCGACGAACAGTCCGAAGATGCCGAACCACGGCTGGGTCAGGATGTCGGAGGGGAGCACGAGCCCCGAGGGGAGCGGCGTCATTCCGGGGCCCCCTGCCGGGTGACGTGACCCCAGCTGGCCTTGCGGCCGATGCTGATGTTCCACAGGCAGTTGACGAAGACGGCCTGGAGGTACACGTCGTAGCCCAGCTCCGGCAGCAGCGTGACGGCGAGCAGGCGGGCCTTCCAGCCACCGCGCCACGCGGTCACGACGCGCTCGACGAGGAAGACCGCTCCCACGGTGGTCCAGAACGGGAACCAGATCCAGGTGTCGACGGCCAGGAACGTGATGACCATGAGGAGGAGTGCCGAGTTCAGCGCCACCGTTCCATAGCCGATGCCGAGTTGCTGCCCCCAGTAGCGCAGGGTCGCGGCCGTGAAGCCGTAGGCCCCGAGGTTCTCCAGCGCCCCGCGCTGCCAGCGCTGCCGCTGTCGCCACAGGCTCCGCCACGTCGGCATGATCTCCGTGATGACGTAGCACTCGGTGGGCGACATCATGGTCGCCCCGAGGGACTTCAGGGCGAGGGTGAGCTCGTTGTCCTCCGTGAGCGCGGCGGTGTCGTAGACCTGGCCGGGCTCTCCCGGGATGAAGACGCCCCGCGCGGCCGCGACGTCGAGCAGTGCCTCCGCGCGGAACATCGTCGCGGTCCCCGTGAGGACGAAGACCCGGCCGCGACGCTGGCGGATCTGCAGGCTGTAGCGCGTGTACTCGTTGCGCTGGAACTGCCCGAGGATCCCGCTGCCGCCCTCGCCGTAGAACACGCCGCCGACCGCTGCGAGCTCGGGGTCCGCCTCGAGTTGGCCGGCCGCCACCTCGATGAAGCGCGGGCCGAGGCTGGTGTCGGCATCCATGACGAGGATGACGTCCTCAGGGCCGGCCAGGGGGAGCACCCGGGCGAGAGCCTGGTTGAGCGCCCCGCCCTTCTTGTGCTCGTTGTCGACCGTCTCGAACGCCTCGTGCCCCATCTCCCGGGCGATGCCGACCGTCCGGTCGGTGCAGTTGTCCGCGACGACGATCACGCGGTCCGGCATGCGGGTCTGCTGAGCGAGGGCGCCGAGAGTGGTGGGGAGTGCCTCCTGCTCGTTGTGAGCCGGCACGAGGACGGTGACGCGCACGCGCGATCCGGGCTCCGGCCGGGACATGCCGGCGCTGCGCAGGGTCTCCAGGTAGCGCCGTCGCGGGCTGATGGTCATGAGGGCGGCGATCAACTCGAAGGACAGGGCCGTGAATGCGATGAGCGCGATCCCGAGGAGCGCGAGCAGGACGAGGTTCATCGGGGGCCGCTCGCCGGACACGAGCACCTCCCAGGAGCCGATGAACATCTCCCGCGTGGGCACGGGCGTGCGATCGAGCGCGAAGAACCGGCCGATAGCCCAGGCCACCAGGGCCACCGTGACGACCGCGGCGACGACGAGGAGGACGACGACCCGGCCGTAGAACGCCTCCGACCGCGCGGGGGACGGCAGCGGCAGCGGAGTGCTCACCAATCGCCGGTCGGCGCGGGCATCCCCCGGTCGTGGCACCCTCGTATGTTGACACCCGGGCAGGCCCGACGCACCCAACTGGCACGATCGGCGCGTGACCAGCGTGGCGCACGTCGCCGTCGACGTGCCCCTCCCGCATCTCGACCGGGTCTTCGACTACGAGATCCCGGAGGCGATGGCTGCCTCGGCGCGCCCGGGGCACCGCGTCAGGGTGCGGTTCTCCGGAAGGCTGGTCGACGGGTTCATCGTCGACGTGGGCGACTCGAGCGGGCACCGGCTCCAGCCCCTCCAGCGGGTGGTCACCGACTATCCCGTGCTCACCCCCGAGGTCCTGCGCCTGTGTCGCGCGGTCGCCGATCGCTACGCCGGATCCCTCGCCGACGTGCTCCGCGCGGCGATCCCCCCGCGGCATGCCCGCGCCGAGAAGTCGGCATCGGCGGCGCTCTCCGCTGAGCGACTCGCACCGCCGGTCGTCGCCGAGGCGTGGACGTCGTACGTCGGCGGACCGGCGCTGCTGGCGCGGCTGGCAGCCGGATCCGCCGACGTGCACGCCGTCCTCACCTGCGCACCGGGCGGGGCAGTCGATCCGGCCGGGGACTGGCCGGCGCTGCTCGCCGACATCGCCGGCGTAGCGGCGCCGCATCGCGGGGTCGTCATCGTCGTGCCGGATGCGCGCGACCTGCAGCGCGCGGACGCTGCGCTCACCGCGGCACTCGGGCCCGGTCGCCACGCGGTGCTGTCCGCGGACCTCGGCCCCCAGCGCCGCTACTCGCAGTTCCTCGAGGTGCTGAGCGGACGCGTGCGCATCGTGCTGGGCACCCGGGCGGCGGCCTTCGCTCCCGTCGTCGATCCGGGGGTCTTCGTCATCTGGGACGACGGCGACGAGTCCTTGAGCGAGCCCCACTCGCCGGGGTGGCATGCGCGGGAGGTGCTCGCGCTGCGCGCCCACCTGTGCGGCGGCGCGGTCGTGGCAGCCGGGTTCACGCGCACGGCGGAGACGCAGTTGTGGCTGGAGACCCGCTGGGCAGCGCCGGTCACCCCCCGCCGGGACCTGCTGCGCAGGATCGCGCCCCGGGTCGTGGCGGACGACTCCTCGCAGGATGCCGGTCCCGCGCGGCTGCCGCACCGGGCGTGGGAGGCGGCGAAGACTGCCCTGGGCCGCGGACCGGTGCTCGTCCAGGTGGCGCGGCGCGGCTACGTCCCGGCCCTGGCCTGTCAGGACTGCCGCTCGCCGGCCCGCTGCCCGCGGTGCTCGGGGCCGCTGTCCCTCGAGGGGGCCGCGGCGCAGGGGTCGGTGCCGGCCTGTCGCTGGTGCGGGGACGCTGCCCCCGGGTGGCGGTGCCCCTGCTGCGGATCGGCGCGACTGCGCGCCGTCGCCGTCGGGAGCCGGCGCACGGCCGAGGA
>JBJTJS010000220.1:0-8752 GCA_046096085.1 bacterium | reverse complement strand
CTGCGTCACCCCACGCATCCGGTACAGGTCGGCGGCGTCGGCCAGGTGAGCGTGCAGTCGATGTCGACCAGCCTCACAGCCGTCGTCAACGCCACGTTGCAGGAGATCGGCGTTGTCACCGCAGCCGGATGCCAGATCGTGCGGGTTGCCGTGCCCAGCCAGGACGACGCCGACGCCCTGCCGCAGATCGCCCGGAAGTCCGGCATCCCGGTCATCGCCGACATCCACTTCCAGCCGAAGTACGTCTTCGCGGCGCTCGAGGCCGGCTGCGCGGGGGTCCGCGTCAACCCGGGCAACATCAAGCAGTTCGACGACAGGGTCAAGGAGATCGCTCGTGCCGCCCATGACATGGGCACGCCGATCCGCATCGGAGTCAACGCCGGGTCGCTCGACAAGAGGCTCCTCGCGAAGTACGGCAAGGCCACGCCGGAGGCGCTCGTGGAGTCGGCGCTCTGGGAGGCATCGCTCTTCGAGGAGCACGGCTTCGGCAGCATCAAGATCTCGGTGAAGCATCACGACCCCGTCGTCATGGTGCAGGCCTACCGCCTCCTCGCCGAGCAATGCGACTATCCGCTGCACCTCGGCGTCACCGAGGCGGGGCCGGCGTTCCAGGGCACCATCAAGTCGGCCGTCGCCTTCGGTGCCCTGCTCTCCCAGGGCATCGGCGACACGATCCGCGTGTCGCTGTCCGCCCCGCCCGTCGAGGAGGTCAAGGTCGGCATCGGCATCCTGGAGTCGCTCAACCTCCGCCAGCGCGGGCTCGAGATGGTGTCGTGTCCCTCGTGCGGGCGCGCCCAGGTCGACGTCTACACCCTCGCCGAGCAGGTGACCGCGGGCCTCGAGGGCTTGGAGGTCCCGCTGCGGGTCGCCGTGATGGGCTGCGTGGTCAACGGGCCCGGCGAGGCCCGGGAAGCCGATCTCGGGGTCGCGTCCGGCAACGGCAAGGGCCAGATCTTCGTCCGGGGTGAGGTGATCAAGACCGTTCCCGAGTCGCAGATCGTCGAGACGCTCATCGAGGAGGCCATGCGACTGGCCGAGGGGATGAGCGCAGAGGCGGACGTCGACGCGGGGACGTCGACGGGCCCGGTCGTGACCGTCGGCTGAGAGCGTGAACCCCGGCCTCCGAGCGCTCACCGCGGCCGACCTCCCCGCCCTGCTCGCGCTCATCGATCCGCAGCCGGCGCGCCACTGCTTCGTCGAGGCGCGCCTGGGAGGGGGCTCCCTCGCCGGCGTGGACCTGTGGGGCTACTTCTCCGACTCGGGACGGTTGGACTCCGCCCTCCTCGTGGGGGCCAACGTCGTCCCGATCGAGAGCCATGCGGCCTCGCGCGCCGCGTTCGCCGACCGGCTTCGCCGCACGGGGCGGCGCGGGTCGTCGCTGGTGGGGCCCGCGCCCGAGGTGCTCGACCTGTGGCGACTCCTCGAGCCTTCCTGGGGTCCCGCGCGCGAGGTGCGCGATCGCCAGCCGCTCCTCGTCATCAGCGCCGAGCCCGCGGTCGCCGCCGACCCCGGCGTGCGCGCGGTCCGGTCGGACGAGATCGACGTGCTCCTGCCGGCCTGCATCGCGATGTTCACGGAGGAGGTCGGGGTGTCGCCGGTGGCGGGGGGGAGTGGCTCGGCGTACCGCGCCCGCATCGCCGAGATCGTCCGGGAGGGCCGCGCGTTCGCCCGGATCGAGGACGGCGCGGTGGTCTTCAAGGCCGAGATCGGAGCCGTGTCGGAGCGCGCCTGCCAGGTCCAGGGCGTCTGGGTCGACCCGCGCATGCGAGGCCGAGGACTCTCCGTCCCGGGGATGGCCGCGGTGGTCGCCCTCTCGCGACGGACCTGCTCCCCGCGCGTGAGCCTGTACGTGAACGACTTCAACACCGCGGCGCGGAAGGCCTACGAGAAGGTCGGCTTCGCCGAGGTCGACACCTTCGCCACCGTCCTGTTCTGAAGGCGCAGCCTTCGATGCCGCAGCGGCGCGGGCAGGAGTCCGGAACATCCCCTTGTATCCTCGGACTTCGCCGACCGGGAGGGTCACCGTGATCCTGAGGATGTCCACGCTCTTCCTGCGCACGCTGCGCGAGGACCCCGCGGACGCGGAAGTGCCCAGCCACCGGCTGCTGGTGCGGGCCGGCTACGTGCGACGCGTAGCGCCGGGGATCTTCTCCTGGCTGCCTCTCGGCTACCTCACGTACCGCAACGTCGAGGCGATCGTCCGCTCGGAGATGGACCGGGCCGGCTTCCAGGAGGTGCACTTCCCGGCGATCCTGCCGCGCGAGCCCTATGAGCGGACCCACCGCTGGGACGACTACGGCGACACGCTCTTCCGGCTTCAGGATCGCAAGGGCTCCGACATGCTTCTCGGCCCCACTCACGAGGAGATGTTCACCCTCATGGTGAAGGGCGAGTACTCGTCGTACAAGGACCTCCCGCTGTGCATCTACCAGATCCAGACGAAGTACCGAGATGAGGCGCGCCCCCGCGCCGGGATCCTGCGGGGCCGTGAGTTCGTGATGAAGGACTCCTACTCGTTCGACGTCGACGACGCGGGACTGGAGCGGTCGTACCTCCGGCATCGCGATGCCTACATCAACACGTTCGACCGGCTCGAGCTCGACTACGTCATCGTCTCGGCGCAGTCAGGGGCCATGGGCGGGTCCCAGAGCGAGGAGTTCCTCGCCCCCACGGAGTCCGGCGAGGACACGTTCGTGCGCTGCACGTCCTGCGACTACGCGGCGAACGTGGAGGCGGTCGTCACGCCTCCGCAGCCGGAGGCCGCGTTCGCGGGCCTGCCCCCGGCCCAGGTCCACGACACCCCGGACACGCCGACCATCGCCACCCTCGTCGACGTGTCGAACGCCCGGCCGCAGACCCGAAGGGCGGACAGGCCCTGGACGGCCGCCGACACGCTCAAGAACGTCGTGCTCATGGCGTCCTACCCGGACGGACGCGAGGAGCCCGTCGCGATCGGGGTGCCCGGGGATCGCGAGGTGGATCTCAAGCGCGTGGAGGCCGCGCTCCAACCGGCCGTGCTCCGGCCCTTCGAGGAGGCGGACTTCCCGCGCTATCCCGCCCTCGTCAAGGGCTACATCGGCCCGGGCGCGCTGGGCGGCGAGGGCAATGTCCGCTTCCTGGTCGACCCCCGCGTGGCCGTCGGCACGGCCTGGGTCACGGGCGCCAACGAGCCGGGCAGGCACGTCTACGGACTGGTGCGCGGCCGCGACTTCGATGTCGACGGGGAGATCGAGGCCGTGGAGATCGTCGAGGGCGACCCCTGCCCGCGCTGCGGGGGAGCGGTGGAGATCGCCCGCGGCATCGAGATCGGGCACATCTTCCAGCTCGGCCGCAAGTATGCCGACGCACTCGGCCTGACGGTGCTGGACGAGAACGGCAGGCAGGTCACCGTGACGATGGGCTCCTACGGCATCGGCGTCTCCCGGGCCGTCGCCGCCGTCGCCGAGCAGCACCACGACGACAAGGGCCTGGTCTGGCCGCGCGAGGTCTCGCCCGCGGACGTGCACATCGTGGCGACCGGCAAGGAGGAGGCGCCCTTCGCGGTCGCAGAGTCGCTCGCGGAGGAGCTCGACGGCGCGGGGGTCCGTGTCCTCCTCGACGATCGTCGAGGAGTGTCGCCCGGCGTTAAGTTCAATGACGCGGAACTCATCGGCATCCCCACCATCGTGGTCATCGGCAAGCGGCTCGTCGACGGACTGGTGGAACTGCGCGACCGCGCCAGTGGCGACTCGGCGGACGTCCCGGTCGGCGACATCGCCGCGCGCGTGCGCGAGAGCTGCGTCCGCTGACGGCCGTGGAGGTCCGGGCCGTCGTCTTCGACTGGGGAGGGACCCTCACGCCCTGGCACGACATCGACCTCGTCGACATGTGGGCCGCGTATGCGGCGGCGTCCGACCCCGGGGTCGATCCCGTGCCCTTGGCCCGTCGGCTCGCGGAGGAGGAGGCCGCGCGCTGGCGCCTTCAGCAGGCGAGCCGGGGGGCGGATGGAACCGGGGCGTTGGACCACCTCTTCGCCACCGTGGGGATCGACGTGTCGACCCCGCGCCACGGAAGGGCTCTGGCCGCGTACCTGGAGCACTGGGACCCGCACACCCAGGCCGACCCCGACGCCCTGGCCCTGCTCGGTGCGCTGCGCCAGAGGGGCATCCTGGTCGGAGTGCTCTCCAACACCATGTGGCCGCGGTGGCACCACGAGGCGGTGTTCTCCCGTGACGGCCTGCTGCCCCTCATCGACGCGGCGGTCTACTCCAGTGACCTGCCGGTGGCCAAGCCGCACGCCGACGCGTTCGGCGCCGTCCTGCTCGCGCTCGGGGAGTCCCCCGACTGCACGGTGTTCGTGGGGGATCGTCCCTGGGATGACGTCCACGGGGCGCAGTCGATCGGTTTGCGGGCCATCCTCGTGCCCCATTCCCGGCTGGGCGACCAGGCCGTGGACGTCGAGGTGCGGCCCGACGCGATCGTGGAGCGCCTCGGGGATGTCCTGCGCGTCGTCGACGCGTGGAACGCGGACGGCGGATGACCCCGGACTGGTACGTCATCGTGGCCCTGTGCCTCGCGGCGGCGGCTGCCGGCTGGGTCGATGCCGTGAGCGGCGGCGGGGGCCTGCTGCAGCTGCCGGCGTTGCTCATCGCGCTCCAGGGTCAGCCGCCCTCCGTCGCTCTCGGCACCAACAAGATGTCCTCGATCCTGGGCACCTCGGCGGCGGCCATCACCTACGGCAGGGTTGAGCGGCCCCGCCTGGGCACGGCGCTGCCCATGGCCGTGGCCGCCTTCGCGGGCGCCGC
Source organism: bacterium (assembly GCA_046096085.1). GTDB lineage: Bacteria > Actinomycetota > Actinomycetes > S36-B12 > S36-B12 > Mxb001. Next base: position 3,968 of record JBJTJS010000220.1, on the reverse strand, counting down.
CGCGGGGTCTGTCGTGGCCGTGCACCTGCCCCCGGCGGTCTTCCGCCCGGTCATCCTCGTCGCGCTCATCGCAGTGTGGTGCTTCATCGCCTTCCGTCGGGACATGGGACGCGTGGAGCGCGAGACCTCGCGTCGGCGTCACCTCGTCACCGCCGTGGTCGGGGGCCTCGGCATCGGGTTCTACGACGGGGCGGTCGGTCCGGGGACGGGATCGTTCCTCGTCGTCCTGCTCGTCGCGGCCCTCGGATACACGTTCCTGCAGGCATCGGCCACCGCGAAGATCGTCAACGTCGGCACCAATCTGGCATCGCTCATCGTCTTCGGGCTCGCGGGGTCGGTCCTCTGGGCGCTCGGGCTCCTCATGGGCGCGTGCAACGTCGCCGGCGCGATCGTGGGCGCGCGCATGGCCATGGCCCGCGGGAGCGGCTTCGTCCGCGTCGTCCTCCTCGTCGTGACGGCCGCGCTCATCGTCGTGCTCGCGGTCCAGATGGTGCGCGGCTGACCTCGCGGCCGACGCGGCTTCGCCCGGGTCAGCGGCCGGGGAATGCCTGCGGCGGCGCTCCCCACGCGACCGACCGCACCGAGCATTCCCGGGCGGACAGCACCGCCTGCGTCCGGTCGACGCCGCTGGTCTCGGCGGCGAGGTCGGCGTAGGCGGCGCACAGTCGGCTCTCGACCTGGGCGAGCAGGGCGCGCGCCTGCTCGGGACCCTCGACGGGAGGGACGTCGTAGCCGGCGGGGGCGCCCGGCTCCATGCCGTCGGGGGCGAGCTCGCGCAGGGCCAGGACGCGCAGGCGGTGCGCCGCGAGAGCGCCGAGGGCCAGGCTGCGCTCCGTCTCGTCCAGATGGGGGCCGGCGAGGCCGTAGGCGTAGACGGCAGCCTGCTCGCCCTCGATGGCCGCGGCGATGCCCGAGGTCATGCCGAACCGCGCAGGGACTCGGCGTGGCCCGCCTCCGAGGCGGCGATGAGCGCGAGAAGGCGGACGAGGTCCGGGTCGCGGGCAGCCTGGCAGGCGTCGCTTCGGGCACCGGCGGCCTGCTGCTCCGCCTCGATGAGGCGGGCGCGGACGTCGACGGCGGTGGCGGTCGGGGTCGGCGATGCGGTGTCCTCGGGTCCCGACGAGCCGAGGGCGCCCGCGTGCTCGCGATGCTGGTCGCGCAGCAGTGACAGCAGCGACGGGTCCGGGGCCCCCGGAGCCGCCAGGGCCGCGTCGTAGAGCGCGACGAGGGCCCACTCCCGGGCGGCGACCTCGCTGCGCAGCCCCAGGTCCGGATCGGGGGGCGCAGCCTCGGGCGTGGAGCCGGAGGGCGAGGGGGCGGCATCGGTTCCGGGGGAGCAGGCCGCCGCGGCGAGCGTGGCGCCCGCCGCGAGGATCGCCCTGCGCGACACGGGCTGCATGCTCACGCCACTCCCGCTGCCCAGGGTCCACGGGCCCTTGGCCCGTGGCGATGTCCGACCTGACAGGGCCAGCATGCCACGAGGCCCCGGTACCCTCGTGATGTCACGCGGCATGTCGGATGCCTGCCGGGGTCGTGGCGTGCGGAGAGGAGTGCCATGCGCGGGGATGACGGCGTGCGAGCGCTGCTGGTTCCCGTCGTGGCCGAAGCCGGCCTGGAACTCGAGGACCTCAGCATCAGCGCGGCCGGCAAGCGGCGGCGCGTGTGCGTCGTCGTCGATGGCGACGGCGGAGTCGACCTCGACGCGATCGCGCGCGTGAGCCAGGACGTGTCCCGGGCCCTCGACGACAGCGACGCGCTGGGGGCGGCGCCGTACGTGCTCGAGGTGACGTCCCCCGGCATCGACCGCCCGCTCACCCTGCCCCGGCACTGGCGCCGGGCCGCCGGCCGGCTGGTGACCTGCACCCTCGCCGACGGCAGCACCGTCACCGGCCGGGTGACGTCGGCGGATGAGTCCGAGGCGGTCCTCGACGTGGCCGGGACCCTGGTGACCGTGGCGCTCGCAGATGTGTCGCGTGCCCGGGTGGAGATCGAGTGGAGCCGTCCGGATGCCCCGGCGGAGTAGGCGCCCAGTGGGTGCGGAGTAGGGGCTGGCCATGGACGTCGACGTCAACGCTCTCAAGGCGCTCGTGCGCGAGAAGGAGCTCTCGTGGGACCTCGTCATCGATTCCATCGAGCAGGCCCTGCTCGTCGCCTACCAGCGCACCGAGGGGGCGGCGGTCGATGCGCGGGTGGAGGTGGACCGCAAGACCGGCCATGTGACCGTCTGGGCGCGCGAGGCGCCTCCCGAGGCACTGGCCGAGGATCAGGTCGCCGGAGCGCCCCCTCCGCAGTTGAGCGAGTACGACGACACGCCGACGGGGTTCGGGCGAGTGGCAGCCACGACCGCGCGCCAGGTGCTCCTGCAGCGCCTGCGCGAGGCGGAGGAGGACCGCACCTTCGGTGAGTTCAGCGGCACCGAGGGAGACCTCGTATCGGGAGTCATCCAGCAGGGCTCGGACCCGCGCGTCGTACGCGTGGACCTGGGGAAGGTGGAGGCCATCCTGCCTCCGTCGGAGCAGGTGCCGGGGGAGTCGTACCCTCACGGCTCGCGCATCAAGTGCGTCGTCACGAGCGTGCGCAAGGGTCCGCGCGGTCCGCAGGTGACCGTGTCACGGTCGCATCCGGGACTCGTGCGCGGCCTGTTCGCACTGGAGGTCCCCGAGATCGCGGACGGCACCGTGGAGATCGCCGGACTGGCTCGGGAGGCCGGGCATCGGACGAAGATCGCGGTCCGGTCGACGGCCCCCGGGGTGAATGCCAAGGGCGCCTGCATCGGGCCCATGGGCCAGCGCGTCCGGCAGGTCATGAGCGAGCTGGGCGGGGAGAAGATCGACATCGTCGACTTCAGCGACGACCCGGCGGAGCTCATCGGGCACGCCCTGTCCCCGGCGCGGGTCAGCCGGGTCGAGATCGTCGATCCCGAGGCGCGCGCCGCTCGCGTCACCGTCCCCGACTACCAGCTGTCCCTGGCCATCGGTCGCGAGGGGCAGAACGCCCGCCTCGCCGCCCGCCTCACCGGGTGGCGCATCGACATCCGGTCCGACGCGGCCCCCGGCGGGCCTTCGGGCGCCGAGGAGCCCGAGCCCTAGGGGGTTAGCCGCCCGTGAGCCGCGGAATCGGGCCCGGAAACGCGGTTCGTGGGCGGCCAGCGGGAGACCCGTCGGGATGCCTCCGGGCCGGGACGGGCGCCCGCACCCTGCCCCACGGTCCTCGGGCACCCGTCCCAGCGGTTACACTCCTCGGGTCGGAGAGGAACGTCCGGGACACCGATGTGAGCACCGCCCGCGCACGCTGCGTGCGTACCTGCATCGGTTGCCGGGAGCGGACCGCTCCGGCAGACCTCCTGAGAGTCGTCCTCAGGGGCCGGGACGTCGTGCCCGACCCCGCGGGATCGCTCGCCGGGCGGGGTGCCTGGGTGCATCCGGCCTGCATCGAGGTCGCAGAGCGCCGAAGGGCGTTCTCCCGCGCGCTGCGGGCTGTCGCACCGCCGAGCACCTCGGCCGTGCGGGAGTACGCCGCGAGCATGGTCGCCGAAGGGCCGGATCATCCGTCCCGCTCGGTGACCGCGTTCGAGTCCGTCGCTTTCCGCGGTCCGGGTCGCCAGACAGGCGACCCAGAAGGGCAGTCGAGGATGAGCCACCGATGAGCACCCAGCCATGAGCAGGGTCCGCCACCACTGACGGTCCGGACGCGCGCCACGTGAGCGCGCCCCCGGACCAAAGACAGGAGAGTCGTGTCGAAAGTCCGGGTCTACGAGCTCGCCAAGGAGCTCGGAGTCGAGAGCAAGGTCGTGCTCGCCAAGCTGGCGGAGCTCGGCGAGTTCGTGCGCTCGGCATCGTCCACCATCGAGGCGCCGGTCGTGCGCAAGCTCAAGGACGCCATGCCGCCCGCGGATGCCGCCCCCGCGAAGCCCAAGCGTGCGCGCAAGGCGGCGGAGCCCGCACCTGCCGAGGCCGCACCGGCCGAGG
>JBJTJS010000219.1:0-9419 GCA_046096085.1 bacterium | reverse complement strand
TCGGAGGACGGGGTGTCGCTCACCGCTCACCTCCCGAGTCCGTTGATGGGCTGTCCGTGCCGTCCCTCGTGTCGACATGGTCCGGCAGTGGGACGGCGCGATCGGGGTCCCGGTTCCCCGACTTCGGGGCGGATCCGCCCGAGCGCAGATGGGCGAGACGGTCGGCGAGCTTGGCGCGGCCGCGGAAGCAGCGGCTCTTGACCGTGCCGACGGGGCATTCGAGGACGCGGGCAGCATCCTCCACCGACCAGCCCTCGAGGTCCACCAGGACCACGGCGGCACGCTGGTCGGGGGGAAGGTCGGCGAGGGCCGCCTGGATCTCCAGGGACGTCTCCCGGTCGTCCATCGCGTCCCGCGGCGCCGCGAGGGAGGCTGGGTCGCCGCGTTCCCCGCCCTCCTCCGGGAGCGGAACCCAGGGCCGGACCGCACGGCGCCGCATCCGGTCGAGGGAGGCGTTGACCACGATCCGGTGGAGCCAGGTCGTGACGGCCGACTCGCCGCGGAACTGATCGGCTCGGCGGAAGGCCGAGATGAAGGCGTCCTGGAGCGCGTCGGCGGCCTCCTCCGGATCTCCGGTCGTGCGCAGGGCGACCGCCCAGAGCCGGTCGCGGTGCCGCCTCACCAGCTCGGTGAAGGCCTCCGGGTCCCCCGCGCAGTGCGCCTTCAGCAGTTCGGCGTCGGTGACCTCGGGGTCGTCGGGCCGGCCGTGCCGTCCCGCGGGGCGCTCAGGGTCGCCGTCGGGCCCGCGAGGGTGCTGCGAACCGGCGGACGAGGGCACGCCGACGAGCCTAGTGCCCCCTCAGCTCAGGACAACGACGTCGCGGAGGCCGCCCTGGTAGGCGCCGTCCTGGACCGGCAGGCCGTCGAACCAGATGAGCACGTATCGCCCGACGATGGGTCTGGGGGAACGCAGGTCGATGGCGGTCCCCACGCCCTGCGCCTCGGCCAGCAGGGTCCACTTCGCGGGCTTCTTGATGATCGTGGACGAGAGCAGGACCTTCACCGAGGAGCCGCTGCCGACCATCTCGAGCCGGACGGCGCTCACCGATTGCGCGGAGCCCAGGTCGATGATGAGGCCCACGCCGGACTTGCCGTCGAAGTCCTCCGAGTAGTAGGTGTCGGTCGTCCATGCGGACGTGGCGTCATTGTCGATGGAGAGTTCGGCGAGGTCGGGGCTCTCCTCTCCGTCGTAGCCGAACGGGTCATGGTCGATGGCCTTCACCGGCTCGATCTCCCCCATGACCGCCCCCGGCTCGAGCAGGGCCGCCGCGGCGAGGTCGGTGTCGGCGTCGGAGGTGAGAACGTCGCTGCCCTGCGCGGCCGCCGTCAGTCCCCACGGCGACGGAGCCGACTGGGCGATGCGCAGCCCTACCGGCGCGAGTCCGGTGATCGCGAGGAGTGCCGCCGCCGCGATCGCGAGGCGGGCGGCCCCGCGGGCGACGCGGCGGCCCAGACTGGGCGCGGGGGACGTGCCGGGTGCCGACTCGGCGTCCGCGGCCGGGCGACGGAGGGCTCCGAGCATCCCGGCGGAGTCTCCTGCGGGACGGCTGGCCGACGCGCGGGTCAGGGCCTGCGCCAAGGTCGCGACGTCGGGGTAGGGCGCGCCGAACCGGCGCTCGCTGCCCTCGCCGGCGATGCGGGGGTCGATGGACCGCATGCAGATCTCGTCGATCGAGGCCGGGACGTCGGCGACGACCTGGGAGGGGGGCAGCAGGCGGCCCCCGGCCCGGGGAGCCGGGGAGAGACCGTCGGTGAGGCCCTCCGGCCAGCGCCCCGTCACGGCGGCGTAGAGCAGGGACCCGATGCCGTGGATGTCGGGGTCGACACTGGGGGGCGTCAACTGCGGCCAGAGCGCGGAGTCCACCGCGAGGCCCCGGATGCGCACCGCGTCGACGTCGTCGAAGAGCGACAGGGGATCAGCGGGCGAGCCGGCATCGGCGATGAGCAGTGCGTCGGGGCGAAGCCTCCCGTGCGACACCCCCTGCGCGTGGCTCGACGAGATGGCGAGCGCGACCTGGCGCACGAGGACGAGTGCCTCGCCCGCAGGCACGGGCTCGCCCTCACGCTCCTCGAGGAGGTCGGTGAGCGTGCGTCCCTCCACCCACTCGGTGACGACCGCGAGGTACTCCGGGACCTCCTGCGCGGGCGGCTCGTCGGCCCGTGACCCCGCCTGCGCGACGTACGGAGCGCGCTCGAGGACATCGAGGACGCCCACGAGCCGGCGGTCGTCGACCGTCGCGGCGCGGCGCGCTGCGTCGGCCACCGAGCGGGCTCGCGGGTCGTCGGAGGGGACCAGCAGGACGGCCACGGGCCGCTCGAGCGAGGGATCCCACGCCTGCCACAGTTCGACCACGCCGTGGGCGGACACCTGCAGGTGGAGGTGGTAGCGGTCGACGGTGGGCGCCATCGGGCGGGCCGAGCCCTCGCGCTGGGCACTCTCGTCCGGGCCATCGCCTCGGCCGTCCGGCCGTCCCGCGTCCTCCACCCTTCGAGCCTAGATCGCGCGTGGCCGGCAACCTAGCCGACAGGGCTCGGCCGAAAGGCTGATGTTCGCGGTCAGCATGTCCCGGTCAGAGTCCGGTCACACCGATGAGTCGCCGCCCCGCGACCGGCCGAGGGGCAGGCGGCGTCGCACGAGAGCGGCGACGTCGGCGACCTCTTGGATGCGCAGCGCCCACGCGCCCGCGAGGTACGTCGCGAGCCCGGCGAGGGACACCACGATGACGTTGGCGAGTATGCCGAGCTTGTTCTCCGAGCCGCCCCCGGTCACGAAGGTCACCATGAGCGCCTGCGCGCCGAACATGACGCAGAACGCGGCGACCGCGGCGATGATCATGCGCACCAGCGCTCGCAGGGTCCGCCGGCTGTCCACGCCCCCGAGGCGTCGGGAGAGCAGGATCCACGACACGATGAAGGTCGCCCAGAACCCGCAGACGTACCCGAACGCGAGGGACGCGATCTGCGTTCCCCCGATCGCCGAGTAGAACAGCGGTATCGCCACGGCGAGGGCCACGACGTTCATGAGGACGCTCGCGATGAAGGGGGTGCGGGTGTCCTCGACGGCGTAGAAGCCGCGGAAGAGGACGTAGAAGAGGGTGAAGGGCAGCAGGCCGAGCATGAAGACGCTGATGATCCCTCCGGTCAGCGTCGCCTGCTGGGGCGTGGCCGCTCCGTACCCGAACAGCAGCACGGCGAGGCCGGGGCTCACGACGAGCAGGATGACGCCCACGGGGATGATGAGCGCCGACACCAGGCGCATGGCCCCGCCCACGTCCGACCCGACCTGCCGCAGTCGGCCCTCGTGCGCGACGCGGCTGAGCGCGGGCAGGAGCGCGGTCACGATCGAGACCGTGATGACGCTGTGCGGCAGCATGAAGACCAAGTGCGCCTTCTGGTACGTCGTGAGGCCCGCGGCCGTCAGGCCGGCGTCCGTGGCGTTGACGTTCGCGAGGGTCGCCAGCCGCGTGATGACGATGTAGCCCGCCTGGTTCACGGCCACCAGGCCCAGCGTCCACAGCGCCAGGTGGCCCGCCCGCCCGAGGCCCGAGCCCTTCCAGTCCCATCGCGGACGCCAGCGGTAGCCGGCGCGGACCAGCACGGGGATGAGGATCAGTGCCTGCAGGGCGACGCCGAGCGTGGTGCCGATGCCGAGGAGGGCGACCTGGTCGGCGGTGAGGACGCCGTCCGCCGCAGCCGAGGTGCCGGCGATGGCGAGGAACAGCAGGAACGTCGCGATGGCCACGACGTTGTTGAGGATCGGCGCGAACATCGGCGCCCCGAATCGGCCACGGGAGTTCAGCACCTGGCTGAACAGCGCGTAGATGCCGTAGAAGAAGATCTGAGGCAGGCATAGGCGCGCGAACGCCGTCGCGAGCTCTCGCTGAGAGTCGCTGTAGGAGGACGTGGCGTAGAGATCGACGAGGAGTGGTGCCAGCAGCACCGCGGCGACCGAGAAGGCGAGCAGCACCAGCCCGGCGAGCGTGATGAGCCGGTCGGCGTACGCCGTGCCCTCGTCTGAGTCCTCCTTCATCCGTCGCACGAGCTGGGGGATGAACACGGCATTGAGGGCGCCGCCCACGATGAGGACGTAGAGGACGTTGGGCATCGTGTTGCCCAGCGAGTAGGCGTCCGAGACGAGGTAGAAGCCGAGGGCCGCCGTGAGCGCGACGTCCCGCAGCACGCCGGTGATGCGCGAGACGACGGTCCCCGCGGCCATGACGCTGCTGGAGCCGATGAGGCCCCGGGTGGAGGAGCGCGTCTCCTCCTCGTTGATGGCGTTGAGGTCGTCGACGCTCGCCACCGGGTCCAGCGGGACCTCCGGCTCCGGGGCGGGATCGCGGGGGCTCACGTCGTCTCGGGCTCCGCGGGCGTGGCCTGGCGCACGGCACGCCCTCGGCCGCGGGCCCGACGCACGATGTCGAAGACGACGAGCACCGCGAGGATGAGCGCCGCACCCACGACCACCCAGAGTGCGGCGCGCGAGTAGGCGGTGGTCTGCAGGACCATGACCGCGGGCTCACCGAACGATCTGCCGCGCTCGTCGACCAGCTGGATGGTCACTCGGAGCGGCTCGCTGCCGACGATGCGGACCGGGACCTCGAGGCTGGCGCGGCGACCCGGCTCGATCTCGACCTGGTCGAGGGCCTCGGTCGACAGGCGCGCGGCCGGGTTCCCCGTCAGGGTCACGCCGACGATGACCGAGCTGTCGAACTCGTTGGCCACGGTCACCGGCACGCGGCCCCTGTCGCCGCTGAACGTCACGTTGTCGCGGGGGACGATGTACAACTGGGTCATGCGCGCGTCGATGGTGCGCTGGATCGTGGTGAGGAGCTGCTCTCCGGCGCGCGGCCGGGTCCTCCAGGCCGACGACTCGGCGCGCAGCAGGGCCGCCGAGATGGGTTCGCTGATGCCGATGGGATCGACCACCACGGAGCGGATGGAGGCGAGGTCCTCCTGCGCCCTCTTGACCCGCGACATGTAGTCCTCCTCCAGCTCCCGGGACCGCGACTTGGTGTCGTAGTCGGCCGTGACGCGGGAGAGCGCGGGCGAGGGAAGCGCGAGGATGTCATCGGCCGGCACGAGGCGCGCCCAGGGCGCCGCGCGCAGAGAGGTGAGGAGCACGCGCAGCATGAGCGGATCGGGATCCCAGCGAGTGCTGCCCGCCGCGGCGACGAGGTGCCTGCTCTCGTCGCCGCTCTCGAGCGACACGAAGGCAAGCTCGCACAGTACGCGCTGTCTGAGGGCGATGATCTCGGAGCGATTCCCCTGGGGCATGGTGAACGCGTCGAGGAGACCGGAGTCGATGAGCAGCGCGCGCACGGTGCCGAAGCGCGTGTCGAGGTCGGCGTACCCGGAAGGCGTGTACGTCACGGCGGGGAAGGGGCGCAGGGCGTTGTCGCGCAGGATCACGGCCTCGACGCCCGACGAGGCCAGGACGTCCAGGGTCCCCTGGCTCACGCGACCCCCCGGAGCCCAGTAGAACGTCCCCTCCGCGGGCCTCCCGAGGTTCTTGCGCGTCACGGTGGGCGCACTCGTGACCGCGCGGATCACGTCGCCGTCCAACTTCGCCCGCTCGACTGCGTCAGCGTCGATGTCGGCGTAGGGAAGGTCCCACAGGACGGGAGGCTGGCGCGGCGCGCGCCCCCGCGGTCGCTCCACCTCCGAGGTGGCCGCGCGAAAGTCCTCCAGCCAGCGACGGGCCGCGCCCTGCTCGGTCCCGGGCCGCACCTGTCCGTCGTCCTCGACGAGGTAGCCGCCCTGGAGGTCGGAGGCTGCCTGGAGCAGTTGCGGATCCACCACCCAGGTGACGAGGTCGGGCGCGGTGGCGGCGGCATCGAGGATGTTCTCGAGCCGGCCCCCGCTGTCGAGCTCGCGGGGAAGCAGGTCACCGAGGAAGACGCCGTTGGCGGTCTGCCCCGGCCAGGTGGCGAAAGGCCACAGCCAGGACAGGCGCACCGGGGTCGTCGGATCGGGCAGCCAGGGAAGCGCGGTGTGCGCGACCCCGAGGGTGTCGTAGCCGGCGGGGCCCGTACCGACCGCCTCGACGCTGAGGGCGTACACCCCGGGAGCGGGCAGGAGGAGGTCGGCGGCCTTCGCCCGGATCTCGAACTTGTCCGTGCGCCCCGCACGGAGGTTCTTCGCTACGAGCGTCTCCGTGGTGTAGAGGGCGTAGTCGGTGAGGTCACCGGTGCTCTCGACGGCCTGCTTGATGGCGCGGCGATCCGGGAGTGGTGCGCTCGACAGGGAGAGCCGGACCGACACCAGGCTCAGGTCGTCGAGCCCCGTGTTCGACAGGTTGCCCGTGATGATGATCGTCGAGTTGGGTCCGGGTGCCACGGGGGACAGCCCGGTGATGGCGACGCGGATCGGACCCTCGTCGCCCTCCGCGGCCTGGGCCGGTGCGCCGGCAGCGGAGACCGCGAGGCCGGCGACCACGGTGAGGAGTGTGGCCGTGACGGTGGAGAGCCGCCTCACCCCGCATCCGCGAGCAGATCAGGCAGTCGGTCCATGAGGCGTCGCTCGTCGGCGTACGCGAGGCGCTCGCGCACCCCTGTCAGAGGCACCCAGGCCACCTCGACGACCTCGGCGTCCTCGTCGGACAACTCGCCCCCCGACGCCTCCATGAGGTAGTGGTGGACGGTCTTGTGGATGCGGCGGTTCTCGGCAATGAACCAGAAGTCGATTGTCCCGAGTGGAGCGAGGACGCGGCCGCGGATCCCGGTCTCCTCCTCGACTTCGCGCAACGCGGCGTCCTCGGGGGTCTCGCCCTCCTCGAGGTGCCCCTTGGGCAGGGACCACACGAGGCGGCCGCGTCGGTCGTGGCGGGCGATGAGCGCGGCCCGCAGCTCCGCTCCCGTGCGGTCGATGACCAGGCCCCCGGCAGAGGTCTCCTCGACGCGGGGCATCCGGGGCGGCCTCAGGCGCGGGGCGCTGCGCCGGGCCTTCCCCTTGCCCGGACCCGTGCCGGGACCCTTGCCGGGACCGGAGGGCGCCGGGGCGCTTGAGGCCTTCGGGGTCTGTGGGGCAGGAGTGGCTCCGGGTTCTTGCGCAGCCCGGGATCCGGCCATGCCCCGAGGATAACCGCGCAACGCTCCTGCGGCCGGGTGCGGCTCCCGCGGCGCCGTAGGCTCGCCCCCATGTCCGGTCAGCCGGGGCCGCGGACCCCTCCGGCCGCTTCCGCCGCCGTGGGCCTGCTGGAGGTCATGGACGTCCTCGCACCCCTCGCCGGCCGCTTCGTCGCGGCCGGGCACGAGGTCTCGCTCGTGGGCGGCCCGGTGCGCGACCTCATGCGGGGCCAGGGGCCGGCGCGCGACCTCGACCTCACCACCAGCGCGCGACCGGAGGTCGTGGTCGCTCTCCTCGAGGGGTGGGCCGACGCGGTCTGGGATGTCGGGATGCGGTTCGGCACCGTCGGTGCGCGCAAGGGCGATCACCGCCTCGAGATCACGACCTACCGCACTGAGGCGTACGACGACTCCTCGCGCAAGCCCGAGGTCGCCTTCGGTGACTCCCTGGCGGGTGACCTCGTCCGGCGCGACTTCACCATCAACGCCATGGCGGTGCGCCTGCCCACCCTGGAGTTCGTCGACCTGCACGGGGGGATGGACGATCTCCGCGAGGGGCTCCTGCGGACGCCCGGGACTCCGGAGGACTCGTTCGGCGACGACCCCCTCCGCATGATGAGGGCGGCACGCTTCGTGTCCCAGCTGGGATTCGACGTAGACCCCGATGCACTCGACGCGATGCGTCGCATGGCGTCGCGTATCGACATCGTGTCCGCCGAGCGGGTGCGGGACGAGCTGGTCAAGCTGCTCCTCGGGGACCATCCCCGTCGGGGACTGGAGATCCTCGTCGAGACAGGGCTTGCCGAGCGCGTCCTTCCCGAGCTCCCTGCGCTCCAGCTCGAAGTCGACGAGCACCACCGGCACAAGGACGTCTACCAGCACTCGCTCACCGTGATGGACCAGGCGATCGACCTGGAGACCGCCCACGAGCCGACCATGCCTCCGGACCTCGTGCTGAGGCTGTCGGCCCTGCTGCACGACATCGGCAAGCCGAGGACGCGCAGGTTCGACGATGCGGGCGGAGTGTCATTCCATCACCACGAGGTGGTGGGAGCGCGGATGGTGCGCAAGCGACTGACGGCGCTGCGCTTCCCGCAGGACGTCGTGGACGACGTGTCGCGACTCACCGAGCTGCACCTGAGATTCCACGGCTACGGGACAGGAGAGTGGGCCGACTCCGCGGTTCGACGCTATGTGCGCGATGCAGGGGACCTGCTCCCGCGCCTGCACAAGCTCACGCGCGCCGACTGCACCACCCGCAATCGCCGCCGCGCGCTGGCTCTGCAGGAGGCGTACGACGGGCTCGAGGGGAGGATCGCCGAACTCTCCGAGCAGGAGGAGCTGGCCTCGATCCGGCCCGACCTCGACGGTCACGAGATCATGGAGGTCCTGGGCATCCCGGCCGGGCCACAGGTGGGGCAGGCCTACCGCTACCTCCTCGAGGTCCGCCTGGACCGGGGCCCCTTGGGCCGGGAGGCCGCCGAGGGGTTGCTGCGCTCGTGGTGGGAGGGGAAGGGGCACGCGACCCGGGATCCGCAGGAGGGCGGATCGGTCCCTGACTGACCGTATGCGCCCGGGACCCCCTCCTCTTCGCTACAGTATCGCTCCAGGCCCCACGAGAGCCGCAAGGCGCTCACCGGGTCCTGGGAAGTAGCTAGGACATGTCCAAGCCGGTGGAGCGACGCGTCGCACCACCGCACCACACCCCAGAGGGGGGCTCATGAAGTTCCGCAAGATCACCGGAGTCGCTGCGGCCGCGGCACTCCTCGTCGGCGGCACCGTCGCCGTCGCGTCGTCCGCCTCCGCTGCACCGCTGGTGCCAGCGTCTGGCGCGACGTTCCTCATGTTCAGCCCCGCGACTGTCGTCGGGCTCGTCGAGAACGACGTCCCCGCGTGGTCCATCCAGCCCAGCGGTTCGACGATCCTCGTCGAGGGCCGTCAGGGAGCCTGGGTCGTCGAGTTCGCCATCACGGCACTCGAGAAGGGCAAGCGCCTCACCCACCTCGGTGGCGTGATGTTCACGCACACGCACCACAGCGGCCACGAGGCCGGCCACACCGAGGAGGTCGCGCTCTACGACCCGACCGTCAACCTGGTCAAGGCCAAGATCAGCGCTGTCCTCGTCTACGAGGGCACCGACTACGGCCGCAAGAACGTCTTTGCGATCAGCGGCGGCCGCATCACCGCGTCGGCCATCGAGGACATCAAGGTGAAGTTCCTCCCCGGCAAGGCGGAGGCTGTGAACGAGCTCCTCGGCGTTCACGTGTTCGCGCCGGAGCAGCGCATCGGCAAGGCGGACGTCGTCGTCTCCTGATCCACGATCACGACGCACAGAGGGGCGGGGCCGAATGGCCC
>JBJTJS010000218.1:0-2703 GCA_046096085.1 bacterium | reverse complement strand
CTCTCACTGGATGGATGGGAGCGGTGGGGCGTCGAGCGCAAGCTCGCGGCACCGCGACCTTGTAAGGACTACCACGACGAACTCACGGACCCGGCCGGCCGGCTCCTCGGTGCATCGCCCGAAGAGGTCGTCATCATGAACTCCCTCACCGTCAACCTGCACATGCTCATGGCGACGTTCTACCGGCCGGTCGGTGCGCGCACGAAGATCCTCATGGAGCACCTCGTGTTCCCCTCCGACGGCTACGCCATCGCCTCGCAGGTGGAATGGCACGGCCTCGACCCCCAGGACCACGTCGTCCGGCTGCGCCCGCGCCCGGGCGAGGACATCCTGCGCACCGACGACGTCATCGCCGCCGCCCGCGAGATCGGCGACGAGCTCCAGCAGGTCATCTTCAGCGGGGTGAACTACCTCACCGGCGAGTGGATGGACATGCCGGCCATCACCGCGGCCGGGCACGTGGTCGGGGCGGTCGTGGGCTGGGACCTCGCCCACGCGGCCGGCAACGTGCCGCTGGCCCTGCACGACTGGAACGTGGACTGGGCCGCCTGGTGCTCCTACAAGTACCTCAACTCCGGGCCGGGGGCCATGGCCGGTGCCTTCATCCACGAGCGCTATGCCAGCGACCGGCATACCCACCGCCTCGCCGGCTGGTGGGGCACCGACGCCGACATCCGGTTCGAGATGCGCGAGACGTTCGATCCCCCGGCCACCGCCGATGCCTGGCAGGTCTCCAACCCGTCCATCTTCTCGATGTCGCCGGTCGAGACGTCCCTGCGGATCTTCGACCGCATCGGGATGCCGACCCTGCGCGAGCGCAGCCTGCGCCTCACCGGCTACCTGCGCGAGCTCTTCGCGGAGGTCATCGCCGAGGTAAGCACCGACGCGATGTCGATCGTGACCCCCGCCGACCCGGCACGGCACGGCGCACAGCTGTCGGTGCGCTTCGGCGGCGTCATCAAGGCCCTCGCCGCGACGCTGCGCGACGAGGACGGGGTCGTGGCCGACACCCGCAATCCCGACATCATCCGCTTCGCCCCGATCCCGCTCTACTCGTCGTACCTCGACTGCTGGCGCGCCGCTGACGCGCTGCGCCGTCGGCTGGCCTGATATGCGCCGTCTCATCGAGCCGTACGGCGATCATCCCCGCCAGTTCGGCGAGTGGTTCCTGCCCGACGCCACCGGGGCGCCCCTCGTCGTGCTGGTCCACGGCGGCTACTGGCGTCCGGTGTGGAGCCTCGACCTCGAGGAGGCGACCGCACTCGACCTGGCCGCCCGCGGATTCGCCGTGTGGAGCCTGGAGTACCGCACCTACGAGTTCCCCTGGCCCACCACCCAGGTCGATGCCGCGACCGGCATCGAGTGGGGAGTGGCCCACGGCACCCGGCACGGCGTGGACGTCTCACGTCGCGCGATCCTGGGCCACTCCGCCGGCGGCGGGCTCACCGCGTGGGCGACCTCGCGACGCAGTCTGCCGCCGGACGCTCCCGCTGCGAATCCCGAGGCACCGACGTTCGACCTCGTGGTCCTGCATGCGCCGGTGGCGTGCCTGGCCCTCGGCAGCCGGGAGCGCCTCGGAGACGGCGCGATCGACACGTTCTTCGGCGGCCGGCCCGAGGACGTGCCCGAGCGCTACGCCGTCACCGACCCGGAGGCCCTGATCCCCGCTCCGGTCGGCAGGCGCGTCCTGCTCCATGGCACCGACGACATCGACGTGCCGGTCGCCCAGAGCGAGACCTACCTCGCCCATCTTCGTGCGCACGGCATCGAGGCCGACCTCACGGTGATCCCTGGCGACACCCACTACGAGATCCTCGACCCCGCCTCGGCCGTGTCCGCCCTTCGTCGCGACCTCCTCACGCAGACCCTGAGGCCGGGGGCAGAATGAGCGACATGACGGCCAAAGTGGTGCCGGGGAAGGCGACCCCGCGCGGCGCCTACCCCCACGTCAAGGTCGTCGGCGACCAGGTCTGGGTGTCGGGCACCAGCAGCCGCCGGGCTGACGACACATTCGCCGGGGTTCATGTGGACGCTGACGGCAGCGTGCGCCTCGACATCCGGGAGCAGACCCGGTCGGTGATCGAGAACATCCGCGACATCCTGCGGTCCGTCGGCGCCGACCTCGCCTACCTCGTCCAGGTGACGACGTACCTCGTCGACATGGCCGACTTCTCGGGCTACAACGAGGCCTACGCCGAGTTCTTCGACTTCTCGGGGCCGACGCGCACCACGGTCGCGGTGCGCGAGCTCCCCCACCCCCACCTGCTCATCGAGATCACCGCGGTCGCCGTGCGCCCGGCGAATAGGGAGGAGTAACGATGTCCGACATCACGCAGACCCTCAACTTCGATGCCTGGGTCGCCGAACACGGGCCCTCGCTCAAGCCGCCCGTGGCCAACAAGGAGATGTTCCCCGGGCACGAGGACTTCATCGTCATGGTGGTCGGGGGGCCGAACCAGCGCACGGACTTCCACGTCGACCCGTACGAGGAGGTCTTCTACCAGGTCAGGGGCAACATGCACGTGAACGTCATGACCCCCGAGGGTCCTGCGCGCGTCGACATCCGCGAAGGCGAGATGTGGGTGCTGCCGCGCACCCTCCCGCACTCCCCGCAGCGCCCCGAGGAGGGCTCGATCGGCCTGGTCTTCGAGCGGCCGCGCGAGGAGGGCACCCTGGAGAGGTTCCGGTGGTACTGCCCGCAGT
>JBJTJS010000217.1:0-2046 GCA_046096085.1 bacterium | reverse complement strand
CGCCACGAGCGTGTCGCCAAGGAGGCCCCGCTCGTGCAGGTCCTCGATGAGCGCCGAGTAGGCCTGGTCGTACATCGGGCAGACGATGTTTTTCATCCCCTCGATCGACGTGAAGGGCTTCGAGCCGTGGATGTCCCAGGTGATCTCGTCGAAGACGGTGAGGAACGTGTTGATCGTCACGAACCGCACGCCGTTCTCCACGAGCCGCCGCGCGAGCAGGCAGCACTGCCCGAACCGGTTCATGCCGTACCGCTCGCGGACGGCCTGCGGCTCCTTGGCGAGGTCGAAGGCCTCGCGGGCCTGCGGGCTCGTCATCAGGCGGTAGGCGGCGTGGAAGTTTTCGTCGAGGAGCCGCGCGTCTTCGCTCGCCTCGAACTGCTTCGCGGCCCCCTCCACGATCTCCCGCATCTTCTTGCGGCGGTCGAGCCTGGCCACGGAGATCTGGTCGGGGGGCAGGAGGTCGGGCACGCGGAAGTTGGGCCGCGAGGGATCGGCCATGAGCGCGAAGGGATCCTGCGCCTTGCCGAGGAAGCCGCCCGCCTGGCCGTTCGGGAGATTGCCGCCGCCGCGGCCCATGATCTCGGGGAGCACGACGAACGGCGGCAGGTCGGTCCGCCGGCCGAGCAGGTAGGAAGCCACGCTCCCCGCGTGCGGCGTCTGGATGCCGCCGGTGAACCGTCGGCCCGTCTGCATGATCTGCCAGCCGGCGTCGTGCACCGCGGCGCCGTCGTGGTGGCAGCTTCGCACGAGCGAGAACTTGTCGGCGACCTCCGCGTGCTTCGGCAAGAGCTCCGACACCTCGAAGGCGTCGCTCTTCGTGCGGATCGGCTTGAAGGGGCCGCGGATCTCGAGGGGGGCGTCGGGCTTCATGTCCCAGAGGTCCATGCCCGACGGGCCGCCGAGGTTGAAGATCATGATGCACGACCGCTTCTCGTGGCCGGGCCGCACCTTCCCCTCCGCGGCGGCGCGGGCGTACTGCGGCAGCGAGAGGCCGACGGCGGCAAGCGCGCCGACGTGCAGGAAATCGCGACGGCTCGTGCCGCCGCCGCAGAGGAGGGCCCGCTCGCCGGGCCGGGCTACCTGAAACTCGAGCAGGCTCGCTGCCTCCGGATGGTTCGCGGAGCCGTCGCCACGGTCTTCCGTACTGCCACAACCAAGATATCGTCCTCGCGTGCCCCTCAAGGATAGGCCACGGGCTCGATCGAGTCATCTGAACTCCCGCGGGAGTTTCGCCGGCTCTTCATCTGGGCGTGGCGGCAGACCAGCTGAGCGCTGGTCCAGTTTCTGCTCGAGCAGGCGTGGGAGGACTATCTCTACTGACCGCACTCCCGGCGAAAAAAACGCCGCCATTCTGCCGCTGGAGAGGATGTGCCAGCCAGGCCCGGTGGAGTGAGGCGAATCGGCAATCGCGCGGGCTGTAGGTCAGGGTGCGAGCGACTCGATCCACTCCCGGACGACCGCCACGGCGGGCTCGTCCACGATCGCCGTCGCCAATTGCGGCATCTGGCCCGCGCCGCGGCGGTTCATCCGCTCGTGGATCACCGACCGCTCCGGGTGGCCGGCCGCGATGAGCCTCGCGTCGGGCAGGCCAAACGTCGCGTGCAGCGGCTTCACGCCGATCGCCTTCATCGCGTCGCGCGGCCGCGTGTCGAAGGCCGTCATGTATTCGAGGTCGATCTGGGCGTTGCCGCCGCCGGCGAAGACGTGGCAGCTCGAGCAGTTCGAGTGGAGATACGACCGGGCCCGGGCCTCGAGCGGGTGCGAGGGGTCGTAGGGGTTCACGAGTCGATTCGTCCGCTCCGGAGCCCGTGAGAGCAGCGACGACTTTCGCTGCGGGAATTCACCCTTGGCCGGGTCGAGCGAGGCCGTCTGGCGGCCCACCCATCCCCAGCGGTCCTTTTCGGGGATGCCGGCCGCGACGGCCTTCGCATACCAGACGGCGGCCCCGTCGTTCCACCAGTTGACTTCCAGAATCCCCAGGTGCTCGAGCGTGCGGAGCTGGTTGTCTCTCGTATGGCCCTCGCCGAGCACGGCCTCGTAGTCGAA
>JBJTJS010000216.1:0-11389 GCA_046096085.1 bacterium | reverse complement strand
CGGATGGGCCGTCCTCGGCCGCGTCACCGGCGCGATCGTGCTCGCCCTCGGGATGACCGCGGCGATGCTGCCCGCGCTCTCCGGGCACTCCGGGCTCCATGCGGGGCACACGGCCGCATCCGTCTCGCTCGCAATCCACATCGTGGCTGTCGGCATCTGGGTGGGCGGGCTCATCGCCGTGTGCGCCTACGTCGTGGCTCCGGGTCGCGAGCCGGCGGATGGCGCGACGACCCTGCGTCGCTTCAGCGTCCTCGCCCTGGTGTGCGTCCTGCTGCTCGCCGAGAGTGGGCTGCTCAACGCGTCGCTGCGCGTCGATGGCGTGGGCACGCTCATCACGACGCCGTACGGCACGCTCATCCTCGCCAAGTCTGTCCTCCTCTGCGCCCTCGTGGTCCTCGGCTGGCGCCAGCGCCAGGTCGCCCAGCGGGATGGCTGGGCCAGCCCGGCGGCCCGCAAGGACGCCGTCCCCCAGGCCGGCGACGGCTCGGGGCGTGCGCACCTCCTGCGATTCGCGGCGTTCGAGGTCATTCTCATGGGCGTCGCGATCGGCCTCGCCGTGGCACTGTCGCGCACGGCGCCCCCTGCCGGCGCGATCGCGGGCGACCGCATCACCACCGGAGCGCTCACGATCCTGGCCCTCGCGCTCCCCCTGGTCCTCGTCTGGGCGGGGGCGCGACCGTCGTCCAGCCGCCCCAGCGGGCTCGCCCGGTTGACCGCGTCCTACCCGGAGCCGTTCGCCGTGATCGTCGTCGTCGCGGCGTTCGCGGCCCCTCTCAACGTCGCGAGTGGCCTGCTCCCCATCGGCGTGGCGACCCTGGTCCCTGGTGTCGTGCTGGTGCTCGCGGGCTGGCCCTTCGCGATCGCCGCGACGGGGCCGCGCGGCATCCCCGCGATCGTGCTCGTCATGGTGCTGTGGATCCCCGCCCTGTGGTGGACCACGGTCGGCGATCCCGTGGAGACGCCGTTGCAGGTGGGCCTCGCCATCCTCGCGGGGGAGGCCTGCCTGGCACTGCTCCTCGTCGTGCGCGCCCGACGGAACCGACCGGTGGTCGCCGCGGAGGCACCGGAGCCGGCGGTGAGGACATGAGCGATCCGGAGGGCACGCCGAAGGAGGGCCGTCGCAGGGTCAAGGACCTGTTCACCCTGCATCTGCCCCTCGTCATCGTGGTGTCCTTCTGCGCCTTCGCCACGGTCATCGAGTACCAGCGGGCCCAGGAGGGGGTGGGCCGGGCCTGGGTCTACACCTTCCAGTGGCCGATCATCGGCCTCTTCGCGGTCGTCATCTGGAATCGCTACCGCAAGCACGGCAATCTCACGCGGTGGTTCGCCGACCGCTACCGCGCGCGGATCGCCGCGATGGAGCGAGAGGCGGAAAAGTCGCGCGAGGATCAGCCTGTGGATCCGGACGAGGTGGCGTGGCAGGCCTACGTGGCCGACCTCCAGCAGCGCGATGAGCATCCGCGTGAATCCGGCGATTCCCGGACGTAGACTCCCCTGAGTCCCCCTATCGCGAACACCGGTGCGCGATCATCCGCGGGGCGCGAAAGGGGATCGGGATGCGTCGGTGGACAGGGATCGCGTCGAGCGCGGCCGCCTGTCTTGCGCTCGTGGCGGCGACGCTGACGGTTGTGCCCGCGGCCGCTGCTCCGACCGCTGCGCCCATCTCCGCGCCGGGCGTGGCGCAGCAGGCACAGCCCGATCTCGGCACCCTGGACTGGCGACGGTGCGGGCCGCGGAAGTGGGTGCGCGAGTGCGCGACCCTTGAGGTGCCGCTGGATTACGCGCGACCCGGCAGGGGCACGATCACCCTGCACCTCGCGCGCGTCCCCGCGCGCGGCGAGCGCTGGGGCGCGATCCTCATGGACCCGGGCGGTCCCGGCATCTCCGGGGTCGACGAGATCCTCGACTACCCCGAGTACCTCAGCCTCGAGGTCGAGGAGCACTACGACGTCGTCGGCTTCGACCCGCGCGGCGTCGGGCGCAGCGCCCCCCTGTGGTGCCGCACCGTCCCGCAGATGCAGCGCTACAGCGCTGCGCTCGCCGGTGCCGGCTGGGCGACGTCGCCGAAGGACCGGGCGGTGGGGGCCTGGCGCACCCAGGCACGGCTATTCGGGGAGGGCTGCCAGGCCAACTCCCCGCAGCTGGTCCGCCATGTCGGCACGATCGCGTCGGCCCACGACATGGACCGCATCCGCATCGCCCTCGGCGAGGATGCGCTCGACTACGTCGGATGGTCCTACGGCACCAAGCTGGGCGCCGTATACGCCAATCTCTTCCCCCGTCGGGTGGATCGGATGGTGCTCGACAGCGCCATCAACCCCGAACTCACCATCGTGGAGTTCAACCAGGGGCAGAGCTTCGCGATGGAGCAGGCGCTGTGGCGCTTCTTCGACTACTGCCAGGCCCGCCGCCACTGCCCCATCCCGCGCGGCAAGGGCCCGGGCACGGACTTCGTCCTCGGCTTCCTCGCGTCGCTGCCCGTCGAGCGGGCGACACCCGACACGCTCACGCGCGCGGACGGCCTGTCTGCCTTCCAGACCACGATGTACAACCCCGATGAGCGCTACCCGATCCTGTACGACGCGCTGCGGGCCGCGCTGGCAGGCGACGGCAAGCCGATGATCGAACTCGGCGGAGGGTACGGCGACCAGGACCCCGACGAGCCGTCGAACTTCCTCAACGCTCTGTACGGCATCAACTGCTACGACAGCCCCCGCACTCCCGGCGTCAAGGAGACCGCGCGCCTGGCCCGCCAGTGGGGGAAGTCCGCGCCGGTCTTCGGGCCGCCCGCGGCGTGGGGCCTGCTGCGCTGCCGTAACTTCCCCGCGCACACGCCGCAGCCCACCGGCCCGGTGACCGCGAAGGGCGCCCCGCCCATCATCATCGTCGGGGCCGTCCGCGACGCGGCGACGCCGGTGGGCTGGTCCTATCAGCTCGCCGGGCAGATCCGCTCCTCGCGCCTCGTCATCGCCGACACCGGGATCCACTCGGTGTACCCGGCGTACTCGCCCTGCGTGAAGCGCATCGTGGACGACTACCTCCTGCGAGACGTCGTCCCGCCTCGGACGTCGTTCTGCCCGCCGGGCGCTTAGGGGAAACGAGCGCGCATCCAGGGCGCGCGCCGTCTAGACTCAGGGGACCTTGACCTAGGGGGATCCTCATGAATCTGTGGACACGGGTGGGCGTCGCGGCGGGACTGGTCGCCCTCGGAGCGGTCTCGATGGGGTCCGCGCAAGCGGCCGACGTCCCGGCAGACCTCGAGTACTCCTACAGCCTCGACCAGCCCCTGATCGGCAACATGTCGCTGGCTACCAAGGGAGATTGCACCCAGACGCTGGGCGGTCCGTTCACGCTGGCAATGACCGGTGGCGTCGAGGAAGGGCTTACGAATGCCGTGAACTCCCCGGGCAACGACGTCACGTGCACACTGAGTGTGCAGGCCAACACCACGGGTTCGACCGTCAAGGGCACGGTCTCGGCTTCCTCCGCGGGGCAGAGCGGCTCGGGCAACTTCACCCTGGTCTGCGATGTCGGGCGCTCGATGGACTCGTGGTTCCGGATCCTGGTGGGCAGCGACGGCACCCCCGCACTCGCTCCCGATCCCTACGGCGTCGAGAGTGACGGCTACCTCTCGTGCAACTGGGTAATCGACGTCAACGACCAGCAGAAGTCGCAGTTGTCAGGGACACTGGAGATGCAGGGATCCTTCTCCCTTGATTCTACGCCCGTGGACTGGTCGTACTGTGCGCCCCTGGGACTCCCGATTCCCGAGCATGCGCTCAAGCGCGCCAAGTGCGTTCAATTCGACATGGACATCCAGGCCGCGCTTGTGGGTGCCACCGGTGCCTACGAAGGACGCACCGGCTCCGGGTCGATGACCCAGGTCGTATACGCGCCGCTCATCATTCCCATCAGCCTCGACGGTGGCGCGACCCCTCCTCCGCCCCCCTGCCCGCCCGAGCAGCAGGACTGCACGCCCCTGGATCTGACCGGCTGCCAGTACTCCCCGACCAACCCGGGTGACCCGTCATGGCTGGACCTCAGCCAGCTGCCCCCGGGCGCGCAGATCCCCGGCTTCCAAGGCCCCGGCTGGTACAAGTGCGGTGACGGTGGCGGTGGCGGTGGCGGCGAGGGTGGCCTGACCGGCTGCCAGTACTCCCCGACCGAGCAGACCGGACCCGGCTGGAGCTACATCGAGCTGCCCCCGGGTGTCGAAGTCCCCGGCTACCAGGGCCCCGGCTGGTACAACTGCGGCGACGCCGTTCCGCCGCCGACCGTGGATGTCGCGGCATTCGACCAGCACCTCATGCAGTCCGCCTTCTCCGCCCTGGTCTCCCCCAGGTCCGGTGGCGATCTTCTCTCGCTGTCGACCAAGAAGGGTGCGGCGGCCCCACGCTTCGTCTCGCCTGCGAAGACCGGCAAGTCGGCCATTCGCGATTTCTCCACCAAGTCATCGGCCGCTGTGCGGCTGGCGACGGTTCCGGGCGCGACGTGCTCCGTCTCGGCGAAGGCCGGGAGCGTGACCGCTTCCCTGGTGCGGAATGCCAAGGCGGTCAAGGGCCTCGTCGACACAAAGGTCACCGCGGTGAACCTGATCAAGAGCCTCAAGGCCAAGTCAGGCGCCCAGGCGACCCTCACGGCCACCTGCTCCGCGAAGTCCGGCAAGCGCACGGTGCGCCTGCCCACGGCCACGGTCACGGTGAAGTTCACCTGACGTGACCTTCGCGGCGAAAGCCGCTAGCCTTCTGCGGGCCCATCGTGGGCCCGGGGGACCTCCCCCGCCTGCTTCGAAGGTGATCCCATGCCCGCGATCGTGCTGCTCGGTGCCCAGTGGGGCGATGAGGGCAAGGGCAAGGCCACCGACCTCCTCGGCGGGCGCGTGGACTACGTCGTGCGCTACCATGGCGGCAACAACGCGGGGCACACGGTGGTCATCGGCGACCAGAAGTTCGCCCTCCACCTGCTGCCCAGCGGCATCCTCAGCCCCAACGTGGTCCCCGTCATCGGCAACGGCGTCGTCATCGACCCGGCCGTCCTCCTCAAGGAGATGGCGGGCCTGGAGGAGCGTGGCGTCGACACGTCGCGCCTGCTCATCAGCGCCAACGCCCACATCATCACTCCGTACCACGTCACGCTGGACAAGGTCACCGAGCGCTTCCTCGGCAACGCGAAGATCGGCACGACCGGCCGGGGAATCGGGCCGACGTACATGGACAAGGTGGCGCGTGTCGGCGTGCGCGTGCAGGACCTCTTCGACCCGTCGATCCTGCGCCAGAAGGTCGAGGGCGCCCTCGCCAACAAGAACCAGGTCCTGGTCAAGGTCTTCAACCGCCGCTCGCTCGAGGTCGACGCCATCACCGACGCGCTGCTGGAGTACGCCGCCCCCCTCGCCCCCCACGTCGCCGACACCGGCATCGTGCTCAACGACGCGCTCGACGCGGGCAAGACCGTCCTCCTCGAGGGCGGCCAGGGCACGCTCCTCGACGTCGACCACGGGACCTATCCGTTCGTCACGTCGTCCAACCCGACCGCCGGCGGGGCCTGCACCGGCAGCGGCATCGGGCCCACCCGCGTGACGCGCGTCATCGGGATCCTCAAGGCGTACACCACCCGCGTGGGCTCGGGGCCCTTCCCCACGGAGCTGCTCGACGAGTACGGCGAGCGGCTGCGCAGCGTCGGCGGCGAGGTGGGCGTCACCACGGGCCGGCCGCGCCGCTGCGGCTGGTTCGACGCCCCCATCGCCCGGTACGCGTCGCGCATCAACGGCCTGACCGACATCTTCCTCACCAAGCTCGACGTCCTGACCGGACTGGAGCGCATCCCCGTGTGCGTGGCGTACGACATCGACGGCGAGATCGTGCGCGAGCTGCCGATGACACAGACCGGCTTCCACCACGCCCGTCCCGTCTACGAGGACCTCCCCGGGTGGAGCGAGGACATCTCCGGCGCGCGCAGCGTCGAGGACCTCCCGGCGAACGCCCAGGCCTACGTGCGCTTCCTCGAGGAGGTGTCAGGCGCCCCGATCAGTGCCATCGGGGTCGGGCAGGACCGCGACGCCACCATCGTCGTGCGCGACCTCCTCGGCTGACGTCACGGCCGCCTTGCGCGCGGCCAGCAGGGGCTGTAGCCCGCGGATCCAGCCCCGATACCAGATCGCGGTGAACAGGTAGTCGACGAAGAGGACGAACGGGATCACCCAGAAGTCCGGCGCGATGAGATGGGACTGCTCCAGGAAGTCGTCGATCTCCTGGAAGTCCCGGATGTTGCCGTCGAGGATGACGAAGGCCACCAGGGCCACCGGCAGGACCTTGCCGAGCTCCCTAGCCGTCACCGGGGACAGGAAGGCCAGTGCCCGGATCGACACCACGAGGGCGCTGGGGAAGACGAAGAGCTGGACGATGTTGATGTGGCTCTCGTTGATGAGGAAGACCGCGAAGAAGAAGCCCCACCACAGGGCGATGAGGAAGGGCATTGACAGGGCGTACTTCGCCACGTCGAGGCCATCGGCCCGCGGCCCCTGCGGCGTCTCGGTGAGGACGAGCCGGGGATGGTCCATCGCCCGGTAGACCATGAAGGACAGCCACGCCGCGAGTCCGATGAAGATGCTGAACGACACGACCTGCCAGATCGTGACCTCGAAGTCATCGATGGACAGGGACAGGATGTCTATGGCCGACACGGGGAAATCGTAGGGCGGCCCCGGTGCCAGACTGGGCCCGTGGGTATTCCGCGCGATCCGCGCCCCGACGACGTCCCCTGGCCGGAGGCCCAGTGGCCGCCGCCCCGTGAACTGCCCGGGGAGGGTGTGTCGCTCGCGCAGTTCGACCCGGCCGACGCCCCCGAGTTGTTCGCCGCCCTCGACCACGATGCTTGCTGGGCGCACGTGGCAGGGCGCCCGAAGTCGCCGGAGGAGTGCGGCGCGACGCTGGCCCGGGCGCCGGAGTCGGGGCGCTGGCCCTGGGTGGTACGCGTCGATGGCGTCGTCGTGGGCACCTCGTCGTTCCTCGACGTGTCGCTGGGCGATGCCCGGCTCGAGATCGGCTCCACGGCGTACTCCCCGGCGGTCTGGGGCACGGACGTGAACCCGGAATGCAAACTGCTGCTCATGGAGTGGGCGTTCGATCACGGGTTCGGGCGCGTGCAGTTGAAGACCGACATCCGCAACCTGCGCTCCCAGCGCGCCATCGAGCGCCTCGGGGCGGAGTACGAGGGCGCGCTGCGCCGCTATCAGCGTCGCGCGGACGCGACCGTGCGCGACACGGTGATGTTCAGCGTCATCGCGGAGGAGTGGCCGGCGGTGCGCCAGCGCCTGCGGGGTCGGCTGGCATCAACTCCTCTGACTTGAGCGCGAGGTAGGCCTGGCGCACGCTCATCGCCCGGGTGAGCGAGCCCCGGATGTCGTCGTGGAAGGCCTGGCGGTACGTGCCGTCGGAGGCGCTGTAGACGGCGGCGTAGAGCACGGAGAACCCGGCGATGAAGGCGGCGACGCGCAGAGCCTCGCGCGTGAGCCCGTGGTCGCCGTTCAGCGTCCACAGCACGTCGACGTTGGCCAGGCCCGTGAGCCACAGCTGCTGGACCGGCAGCGAGACCGCGATGACGCTGAGGAGCACGAAGAAGACCCACACGACCAGGCCGAAGAGGGTGAACTGCACGGCCTGGGCCGCCACGATCACCACGCCGACGTTCGCGCGCTGCATGCGCGTGAGTGGCTCCGGCTCGCCCACGCCCTGCAGGCCGCCGACCGCCTGCTCGAGCGGCGTGCCGGCGCACGCGGCTTCGATGACGTCGCGGTCGGCGGGCGTCTCGAGCTCGCGGATCTCGCGCGGGACGCGGCTGACCATGAGGCCGAATCCCACGAGGAGGAGCAGCCCGATCGACGCCCACAGCCAGGCGGCCGGGAGGGTGCCCGCCACCTGCCAGATCTCGGTGGTGAAGAAGATGATGGCGACCACGACGAGCAGCACCGGGAGCGCGCGCGTGGCGAGTCGCGAGGCGTCTCCCAGGCGCAGGAACGTCCACCGCACTGCCCACAGCAGCAGCGGGATGAGCGCGATCCACGTCACCACCCAGGCCAGGGCCAGCAGGGTGAGTGCCGAGCCCAGCGTCGCGAGGCCGGACTGCCAGGAGCGCGTCGCGACGAGCGAGAGCGCAGTGGGGATGACGACGTAGGCGATGAGGACGCCGGGGCCCACGCGGCGCGGCAGGGTGTACCACGCCCGACCGCCGCGGACGTTGGCGATGACGAACCCCACGGCGATCGCGCATCCTGCGAGGGCGACCAGGAGGGTGCCCGCGGAGTCCGCCTCGACCGCTCCGCCCACGATGAGCAGCAGGAACGTGACGAAGAGGAACGGGCTCGCCCGGGTCCACACGTCGGTGTCGGAGCGGTAGTCGAGCACGAACTGCGGAAGCCCGCGCCGGATGAACCAGCGGTCCGCGCGATGGTGCAGGTCGTTCGGCGTGCTCACAGCACCGTCGCGGGAGCGTCGCCGTAGACCATGCCGGCGGCGCCCTCGGCCTGCACCTGGTAGACGCCCGGCTCGTCGGTGGCGAACATGTAGAGGTCCGCGCCCTGGTCGACGATCTCGATCCGGCCCACGGAGACGCCGTCGCGGGTGAGTTCGATGATCGTGCCCGCGGCGAAGGCGCCGGGAGTGACCCGGAACTTCAGGCCGGTGGGCACCACCTTGTACGACACGATGCCAAAGCGCTTCACGCTCACGTCGAGGGAGACCGGCTCCACGCCGTCGACCACCAGCGTGTAGTCGCTCACGCCCGGCTGCACCGGGACCCGCTCGATGAGGACGCTGCCGTCCGCGGCCACCGCTCCCGTGCCCACCGGGAAGCCGCCGGCCTGGACGCGCGCCGGCGTGCCCGGCGGGAGGCCGGTCGTGGAGGCCACGACGTCAAAGGTCTCCCCGGCGTTGAGGACGGTCCCGGGCACCGGGGAGGAGACGCTGAGCGTGGGCGCGAGCACGGACACGAGGGCCTTCTGGCTCCCGCTCGCAGGAGTGAAGCCGATGACGGGCTCGCTCTCCTTGCAGGCGTACTGGTTCTCCAGCGGCAGGCAGGCCGCGAGGTCGCCGCGGGCCCGGATGAGGAGTTCGGAGCCCTTGTCCCGCATGGTGCTGATGGCGATCGCGGCGCGGCCCTTCGGGTCGGTGAGCACGGTGAAGCTGTTGGTGCCGGCCGCGAAGAGCCCCGGGCCCTTCGGGGGGACGACGAAGTCGACGGAGGCGTTCTCGACCGGGTTGCCGAACGCGTCGGTGACGTCCGCGATCGCCTGGACAGCGTCTCCGGCGTTGACCTCGCGCACCGGCACCTTGAGGGAGATGTTGCGGGCGGCCTCGCGGGTGGTCACCACGTTGAAGGAGGCCGACACGTTGGTCTTGCCCGCGATCTCCACCGCGGCCGTGCCGACCTTGGTGGAGAAGAGGTAGGCGGTCGCGGTGCATCGCTGCGCCCCCGGCTGGCTGAAGACCGTGAGCGTGTCGGGCGCCAGCGCCCAGCCGCTGTCGTCGAGGACCTCGAGCAGCTGTGCCCCCACCGCGGTGAACGTCACCGGCGAGCCGCTCGCGGACGCGGTCGCCTCGATGCGGATCACCGACGGCCGGTCCGGGGTGCCGGCCTGGAGTCCGAGGTAGGGCACGACGAGGGAGATGGGCGCGGGAGTGAGCGGTGCGCCGTTGACGGTGAGGTCGGAGAGTTCAGGCGGGACCGTCGACTCCCCGACCGGGCAGGCCGAGGACGGTGCGGTCGGGGTGGGCGCGAGGGTGGGAGACGCGGACGTCTCGACCGCCTGCTCGACGCCGCCGGAGCAGCCCGCGAGGACGCCGAGGGCGAGCAGGGACGCCGCGGCCCGCGGCACGCTCCCCCGGCTCCAACGCCTCAGACCTCCCGGCACCGTCCCATCGTACGGGCGGGGCCCGGAACCTCCCGCAGCCCGAGTGGCGCGTCGGGGGCCTGTTCAGGGGCTGTTCAGTTGACGACGATGTCGTCCTTGCCGTAGACGGGCCCGTCGGGGGTGTCGACCACGACCTGGTAGATGCCGGGCCGGTAGGGCACGTCGAGCTCGAAGTCCTGGCCGGTCTCCACCACCTTGGCCGTCGTGACGACGTCGCCCTCGTCCATGAGCGTGACGACGGTCCCCTTGGGGAACGATCCCGGATCGATGGTGAAGATGAGCCGGTCGCCGGACTGGGTGAACTTCACGATCCCGAAGTCGCCCGACGGAGTCGGGGTGGGCGTGGGGGTCGGCTCGGGTGGCGCCGGCTCCACGCGGATGCCGAGGTCCGCCGAGGCGAGGTTGCCCACGACCAGCCGGTACTTGCGGTCGTTGCCGGTCACGCGCGCCGGCACGTCGAGGATCTCGATGCGGCCGTCCTGCGCGGTGGCGCCGTTCGCGACGACGGCGTCGCCGTAGAGGACCTGGACGTTGGTCCCGTCGGGGACGGCGACCGTCGACGCGCGGACGGTGAACACCTCCCCCTCGGTGTAGACGTCGCCGGGGAGTGGCTCGTAGACGTCGACGGACGGTGCCACGAGCTCGACCTTTCGGCTGCGCGGGCCGCTCGCCGCGGGCAGGCCGAGGGCCGGCTGGTCAGCCGCGCACGCGTAGGAGTTGGTGGTGGCACTGCAGGACTGCTGGTCGCCCGACGCCTCGATGGTGAAGCCGTCGCCCTTGCCGGCGACGGTGTTGATCTGCACGCTGGCCCGGCCGTTCGCGCCCGTCTTGATCGTGGTCGTGTTGCTCCCGGAGGCGAACTGCGCGGGACCCTGGGCGGGGAGCTCGACGTCGACGAGGGCGCTCTCGACGACGTTGCCGAAGGCGTCTGTCACCTTCACCGAGGCGGTGACGGGGGAGCCGGCGGCCACGACGTCCTCGTCGGTGCTGAGGCGGACGTTGCGGGCCGCGGCGAGGGCGGTCACCACCGGGACGGAGTGGGTCACGGTCGTCGTGGCGCCGTCAGCCTCGACCGACACGGTGCCGACCGTGGTGGCGAAGAGGTAGGCGGTGGCGAGGCACCGGTCGGTGCCCGGCTGGCGGAGCACCGTCACGGTGGACGGCGCGTCGAGCCAGGCCTTCGTGGTGAGGTCCTGGAGCAGTTGGCCGCCGTCGGCGGAGAAGGTCACCGGCGAGCCGCTCGTGGAGGCGACCACCTCGAGCTTGATGACGACGGGCCGCTCGGGTGTGGCGGGCATGTCGAGCCCGGCGGAGGGGACGACGAGCGAGCCGGCGAAGGCCTTGGCCTCCTGGCCGTTGAGGGTGAGCCGGTCCACCTCCGGCGGGTCGTTCTCCGTGCCCGCGGGGCAGGGCGCGGGACGGATCGGGCGAGACGGGCACGACCGAGGGCGCGCGGCGTACGACGCTCATCGCGATCATCGTCGG
>JBJTJS010000215.1:0-2758 GCA_046096085.1 bacterium | reverse complement strand
GAGCATGGCCCCGCCGCCGCTGAACCTGCTCGCGGATTACGGCGGCGGGGCCATGCTCCTCCTCGTCGGCGTCCTCGCCGCGCTGTGGGAGGCGCAGCGGTCGGGGCGGGGCCAGGTCGTCGACGCGGCGATGGTCGACGGGGTCGCGATGCTGATGTCGCTCTTCCACACCATGGCGGCGCAGGGCATGTGGCGCGAGGAGGCGGGCGTGAACCTGCTCGATTCCGGCGCCCCCTTCTACGACGTGTACCGCACGGCCGACGGCCGATGGCTCGCCGTCGCGTGCCTCGAGCCGCAGTTCTACGCCGAATGGCTGCGCGTCGCCGGACTCGATGGCGAGGATCTTCCCGGGCAGTACGACGCCCCCGGCTGGCCGGTGCTGCGAGAGCGCTTCGCCGAGACCATCGTGTCCCGCACGCGCGACGAGTGGGCGGAAGCGGCGGCGGGCACGGATGCCTGCGTCGCACCCGTGCTCACGATGCAGGAGGCGCCCCATCACCCGCACCTGTCTGCGCGCGGGACCTTCGTCGAGGTCGGCGGAATCGTGCAGGCATCCCCCGCACCTCGCTTCTCGCGCACGCCGACCGGCACGCCGGGGGTCAGCGCGGCAGCGTCACCGCAGGCGCTCGCCGCGTGGGGTGTGGACGCCGGCCGGGTGGACGAGCTGCGGGCCCGGGGGGTCGTGGGCTGACGGCGCCGCCGGGCGACGGATCAGGGGGACGCCCACGTGTCGAGACGGGGGAGCAGTCGCGCGAGGTCGGCGTCGATCTGACGGGCGCACGCGACGAAGTCATCGATGTCGCCCCCGGCGGGGTCGTCGACCTCCGCCCAGGCGCTGAGCGACTCGGCCCCCAGGCCCTCGGGGAGGTGCCACGGGGACGCGTCGTGCTCCAGCAGTCGCGGGAGGGTGGCAGTGCGGTCCGCGGCCTGCGGGTAGTGGCGGCGGATGAACGCCACGTGGTCGCGCTCGAACGCGATGACGAGATCCGCGTCCGCAAGGTGGCGCTCCTCCAGGGTCCTGCAGCGGTGGCCCGGGGCCGCCACGCCGGCCGCCCCGAGCGCGGCCAGGGTGCGCCGGCTCGAGGGAAGGCCCGGGATGGCCCAGGTGCCGGAGGAGAACACCGGCCATTCCGGCCGGTCGCGGCGTACCAGCGCCTCGCCGATCACCGAGCGCGTCGCA
This sequence comes from bacterium, assembly GCA_046096085.1. Classification (GTDB taxonomy): domain Bacteria; phylum Actinomycetota; class Actinomycetes; order S36-B12; family S36-B12; genus Mxb001. The sequence continues at coordinate 1,578 of JBJTJS010000215.1, read as the reverse complement.
TTGCCGGTGCAGACGAAGAGGAGCCGGGGCACACCCCGTCCTATCACGGGGACGCCCGCTAGCCTCGCGGCATCCGCCGATGAGATCGGGAGTGGGACGTGGCAGGGATCTGCGAGGGACGGGTGGTCGTCATCACCGGGGCCGGACGCGGCATCGGCCGGGAGCATGCGCTGGCGTTCGCGCGCGAGGGGGCCCGGGTCGTGGTGAACGACGTCGGCGGGAGCGTGGACGGCAGCGGCGGCGACACGAGCCCCGCGGAGGCGGTCGCGGAGGAGGTCCGTGCGCTCGGCGGCGAGGCTGTCGCCAACACCGACAGCGTGGTGGACTGGGACGGCGCCGGCCGGATCGTGCGGGCCGCGCTCGACTCCTTCGGGGGGCTGGACGTCGTCGTCAACAACGCCGGCATCCTGCGCGACCGCATGTTCGTCAACATGACCGAGGACGAGTTCGACTCCGTCATCGCGGTCCACCTGCGCGGCATGTTCTGCGTCACCCGCCACGCCGTGGACTACTGGCGAGCCCGGGCCAAGGCGGGGGAGACCAACGACGCGCGCATCATCTCGACGTCGTCCCCCTCGGGGATCTTCGGCAACATCGGCCAGGCGAACTACGGCCCGGCGAAGGCCGCCATCGCGACGATGACGGTGATCCTCGCCGACGAGCTCGGCCGCCTGGGCGTGACCGCCAACGCGATCGCGCCGGTGGCGCTGACCCGCATGACCGAGGGCCTGGCACTGTTCGCGGACGCCGCGGAGGCGCCGGAGGCAGCCGACGGCTACCACCCCATGGACCCCGCGAACATCTCCCCGCTCGTCGTCTGGCTGGGCAGCCCCCTCTCGGCCGGCGTGACCGGGCGCGTCTTCACCGTGTCCGGCGGGGAGATCGGCGTCGCGGAGCCCTGGGTGAAGGGCCCCACCGCCACGAAGGACGGGCGGTGGGATCCGGCGGAGCTCACGGCGGTGGTGCCCGGCCTCGTGTCGCGCGCGCGACCCAACTCGGACATGGCCGGCAACCCGCGGGCGTAGCGCGTCAGAGTTCGATCAGTTGCGAGCGCCCGATCACGCGGTCGACGTACTGCTCGGTCTCGGGGAACGGCGGGACACCGCCGTACCGCACCACCTGGTTGAACCCGGCGTTGTAGGCGGCGAGGATGTTGCGGAGCTGGTCGCCGGGGACGTCGGCCACGAGTTCGGCGTTGACGCAGTTGAGCGCCGCCGCGGAGTGGATCGCGTCGATGGGATTGTTGACGCGGGCCTCCCCGTCGCCGTCGCCGTCCAGGCCGTACTGTGCCCACACCTCGGGCATGAACTGCGCCAGGCCGCGGGCCCCGGCCGGGCTGACGGCGGTGGGATCCCAGCTGCTCTCCGAGGCGAGCTGGACGGCGACGGCGACGGGGAGGCCCGCGTCAGCAATCCCATCGACGCGATCCACTCAGCGGCGGCGCTCAACTGCGTCAACGCCGAACTCGTGGCCGACGTGCCCGGCGACCAGCTTCGCAACATCCTCTCCGCCTACAACGCCGGGTTCAACCAGGTGGTGAAGTACGGCGGGGTGCCCCCGTTCCCCGAGACCGAGCAG
>JBJTJS010000214.1:0-14083 GCA_046096085.1 bacterium | reverse complement strand
GTTCGGCCGCGACCGCCGGATCCCCCGCGATCGAGCCGTCGGCGGCCTGCAGGGGGCGCAGCGCCTCGACGGCGGCGACGAGGCGGCCCCACGCGGGGCTCGACAGCACCGGGCTGGGAGCAGCGATGCCGGTGTCGCCGCGAGCGCCTGCTCGTGCCCAGGCGACCAGGGCGCGCCACAGGTCGCGGTTGCCCCGGTCTCCGAGGGAGTCGTCGCCCGCGAAGTCCGAGTCGGCCGCGACGATGACGCGCCCCTGCCCGCACGTGACGCCGACGAGGAGCGGCGCGCCTGCCGGCGAGGCGGTCTCGGAGGTGCGGGCGAAGACGAACGACTCGCGCGGATCGCCGTCAACGCGTAGCACGCCCGCGCGATAGAACACGGCCTCATCCACCTCGGCGAACACATCGCACCCGTGCGCGGCGGATGGCTCGAGAACCACCCAGGTGGAGACGTCGTTGAAGCGACGGACGGGATCCTGCGCGGTCGCATTGACGATCCCGATCCCGAAGCGCTCGGCGATGGCGGCGAGGTTGTTGCCGTACTTGGCCTGCTCGGTCTCCGCGAGGACGACCAGCCCTCCCCCGGCGGTGACGAAGGCCTCGATCGCGGCGATCTCTGCCTCGTCGTACCGCGGGCTGCCCGTGCCGACGGTGGACTCCCACTCGTCGTCGGAGCAGTGCGGGAGTACGAGGACGTCGATGTCCGCGAGCAGGCCGGGGGTGATCGGCCCGTCGACGTGGGCCGAGACCGAGAAGCCGGCGACCTCGAGGGTGCGCGCCGCTTCGGCGTAGGAGGAGTCGGCGGGGTTGGCGGGGCTCATCGCCGCGGCCACCTCGGGCCGGATCGACCAGGCCTGGCGGTGGCTCTCGTCGACGAGCACGCGGGCGAGGGGACGCACGGGCACCTCCGGGAAGGGAGAACGGGCTTCCCAGTGTAGCGAAGAGCGGGCGTCGGCCCGAATAAGTGCAATTTCACCGGATATCGTCCTGCGTCGTGCCCGCGCACACCCCGATCGCTACGGTCAGCCCATGCGTCGCAACTGGTCCGAGACGGTCGAGTTCCCCCAGGACCTCCTGCTCCCCACGAGCGTGGCCGAGGCCCAGGACCTGGTCCGCGCCCACGACCGGGCGCTCGCGGTGGGGTCCGCGCACTCCTTCAGCCCCGCCGCGGTCGGTCCCGGCCCCCACATCGGCACGGAGCGGCTGCCGTCGGCCTTCGACGTGGCGCCGGATCGAACCTCGGTGGTCGTGTCCGCAGGGACGCGGTACGCCGACCTCGGGCCGGCACTGCATGCGGAGGGGCTCGCCCTCGCCGCCATGGCGTCGCTGCCGCACATCAGCGTGGGCGGCGCCATCGCCACGGGCACGCATGGTTCTGGCGATCGCATCGGCACCCTCTCCTCCGCGGTGCGTGCACTCGAGGTCGTCACCGCCGACGGCGAGGTGCGATGGGTCCGTCGCGGGATCGACGCCGACTTTGCCGGTTGGGTCGTCGCTCTCGGGGCACTCGGCGTCGTCACTCGCGTCGAACTAGCCGTCGAGCCGGCGTACGACGTCGCGCAGACGGTGCTGCTCGGCCTCGACCTTGACGTCGTCGAGGCGGAGTTCGACGCCGTGTTCTCAGCCGCCACGTCGGTGAGCGTCTTCACCCGGTGGCGACCGGCCCCTGACGCACAACTGTGGCTCAAGCGACGGGTGGACCGAGAGGGGCCGTGGCAGGGCGCTCCGGATTTCGGCGCGCGCGCGTCCGCGGGGAAGATGCACCCGCTGGAGGAACTCGACCCCGTCCACTGCACGGAGCAGAACGGCCTCGCGGGCCCCTGGTACGAGCGCCTCCCCCACTTCCGTGCCGAGTTCACCCCGAGTTCCGGCGACGAGATCCAAGCGGAGTACCTGCTGCCGAGATCCCACGCGGTCGAAGGCATCCGGCGGATGCGATCCCTTGCCTCGAGGATCACCCCCCTCCTGCATGTCACCGAGATCCGCACGATGTGCGCGGACGACCTCTGGCTGAGTCCCGCGCAGGGACGCGACACGGTGGGCATCCACTTCACGTGGCACAAGGACGCACGGATCTTCACGGTGCTCCCCGAGATCGAGGAGGCACTCCTGCCCCTGGGGGCGCGGCCGCACTGGGGCAAGGTCACGGTGGCAGCTCCGGAGAGCATCGTCGCGGCGTACCCGCTCTTCTCCGACTACGCGCGGCTTGTGGAGACCGCGGACCCGCACGGGAAGTTCCGCAGCGACACTGTCACGTCACTGATGAGCGCATGAATCACGGGCTCGCCCGCAGCGGCCATGAGAGGCTGGGCGGGTGACCGATCCGATCGTCGCGGTGCTGCCCTTCGCCCTCGGCGCCATGATCAGCCCCCTGGTGCTCACCGTGCAGGCCCTCATCCTCATCGGGCCCACCCACCCGAAGACAAGGGGATGGTTCTACACGCTGGGCTGCGCGGCGTTCACCCTGCTCTACATCGTCGTCGTCTACCTCGGATTCCGGCAACTCCCCGTCCAGCAGGGGCCGCCGAGCCCCGTGCTGCGCGGGGTGGAGTTGGCCTTGGCCATCGTGTTCGTCGTCCTGGCGATCCGCGCCCTCATCCGCAAGAAGCCGTCCGGGAGCGAGCACCAGAGCCGCGTGAAGCAGATGGTGACCGACGCCACGTCACCGGCGTTCTTCGTCGTGGGCCTCACGGTGATGGCCGTGGACCTCTCGTCGCTGCTCATCATCATCCCGGGCGTCCGCGTGGTGCAAGAGACCCAGGCCTCCTTCGGGCTCCAGGTCATCGCGCTGCTCGTGGTGCTGCTCTTCACGCTGCTGCCCGCCCTGGTGCCCGTCGGCCTCGCCACCCTCTTCGGGCGTAGGGCGGACGCCTTCCTCGGGCGCCTCAACCACTGGGTGAACGCCCATACGAGGCTCATCACCGCAGCGATCTGCCTGATCCTCGCGGCCTTCCTGCTGTGGGGTGCCCTGAAGTAGTCAGCCCGCTGCGGGAGTGCGCGGCCAGGGCATCGCCTGCTCGAGCTCATAGGCCACCGACAGGAGACGACGCTCGTCCCCGACCGGAGCGGACACCTGGATCCCGATGGGCAGCCCGGCCCGCGTCCGTGCCAGCGGGAGGGATATCGCCGGAGCCCCCGTGACGTTCTGCAGGGGAGTGAACGACGAGAACCGCAGCAAACGCACCATCTGCTCGCGGAAGGGGACATCGGGTCCGAGTTCGCCAAGCCGCGGCGCCGCATGACCCACCACGGGCGACACCACCACGTCCTGCTGTGCGTACGACGCATCGGGCTCGCGGGCGGCCCGCATGAGGCGCCGCACGCTCACGGGCACGCGCATCATCTGCTGAGTGAACATCGCGCTCAGGCCCTGGGTCAGGATCTCCGTGCGCGAGGCATCGAAGCCGGGTCCGAGAAGCCGCGACCCGCCCTTCTGGAGTGCGAACGCCAGGAGCGCCCAGTACCTCAGGAAGTCGCGGCCGAACCTCTCCTCCGCGGGCAGGCCGACCGGCGAGACCTCGTGACCCAGTCCCTCGAGCACGGCACCCACCCTCACGACGGCCTCGCGCGTCTCGGGATCGACGGGCAGTCCGGCGACACTGTCGGTGAGGATCCCCACCCGGAGCCGCTGCTTCTCCGGGCGCACCACCATGCCGATGGGCGGCAGGGCGGGATTGCGGTAGGCGCGTTCCGCCTCCGCGAAGTAGTACGCGGTGTCCCGCACGGTGCGCGTCACCACTCCCTGGGTGACCAGGTTCACGGGCATCCGGTCGAGTTCTGGCAGGTCGATGAGGCGTCCGCGGGAGGGCTTGAGCCCCACGAGTCCGCACACCGCGGCCGGGATGCGGATCGATCCGCCGCCGTCGTTGGCGTGCGCGATGGGGATCGCCCCGGATGCCACGAGCGTGGCGGATCCACCGCTGGAACCGCCGGGCGAGTGCCCGACGTTCCACGCGTTGCGCGTCGCCCCGTAGCGGCTCGACTCCGTGGATGCCGTCAGCCCGAACTCCGGGAGCGTCGTCTTCGCGAGGGGGTCGAAGCCCAGGTCAAGGAACTGGCGCACCCAGGGGTTGGTGGAAGCTGCGGGTCGGTCTGCGGGAGCCCACGAGCCGTGCAGGGTGGGGAACCCCTCGAGGTCCTCGTTGTCCTTGAGCACCGTGGGAATTCCCGCGAAGGGCCCGCCCTCCGAGGCCGGCAGGTCGAGGTCCCGCACGACAGCATTGAGCGGCTCGTTGGCACGGCGGATCCGATCGCGCGCGGCTTCGCGCAACTCCCCGGCGGAGACCTCACGGCGCTTCAGTCGGTGCAGCAGCTCCATGACATCGTCGTTCCCGAGCGCGTCGTCCGCGGATACGTCGACCACCGTCGCCGCAGCGCTGGCGGGGTTCCCTGAAGCGCTCCCTGATGCGGACATGGCACCTCCTCCCGGCGCGCCTGCCCCGACCTGGCGCCGCCCCAACCTACAGTGGCCGCATGACCAAGAACAGGAAGTCGATCATGGCCGTATCCCTGCTCGCGACGGGCATGCTCGCCCTCGCCGCCTGCGGTGGTGGCGGCAGTTCCTCCGAGAGCACCAGCGCGGCGCCGGCACCGGCGCCCACCGACTCCCCGATCGGAGGCGGAGCGGCCGAGTGCACCACGGAGGCACTAGAGAAGGCGACCGAGGAGGCCGCCTCGGCCCAGGGCATCGACCTACTCAACACCAAGGACTACGACTGCGAGGACGGCTGGGCGATCGTCTTCGGCATCACCAAGTCGGGCGATATCGAGCAGACCACGGCCTTCCTCTTCCAGGCCGAGGGCCCGTACTGGGTGACCAAGGACATCGGCAGCATCTGCAGCGGCGGTGCCGACGACGGCATTCCCTCCGACATCAAGGACCAGGCCTGCGCGCTGCGCTAGACGCGTGAGCCCCGGGGAGGCCTCAGGCCTCGCCGGGGCTAGCGGTCGCAGACGACCACGTAGGGGTGCTCGGCCTCCGCGATGACCTCCCGGTTGCGGTCCTTGATCCACGCTTTCGCGATGAACTCGGGGCGCTGCTTGTTGACCGCGGCGCACTGCTTCACGGTGATGGCTTCGGTGTAGCGGTAGAAGCGCTCGTAGCGCCAGCCCGTCTTCGTACGCGTCATTCCCTTGTTCTGGGTGGTCAACGCCTTGGACTCGCAGAGGACATACTCGTCTGCAGCCACGTTGTAGCTGCAGGTCTTGATGATGTAGGCCTCGCGGTCGGGATCCGTCACCGCGTATGTCAGGACGAACTTCGGGCCGGCCCCGGTGGTCCTGACCTTGATCTCGTCGCCGGCCCGGATCGCGACCTTGACCGCCGCGGCCTGGGCGAGCGTGGCCGGGCCTGCGCACGCGAGGACCGCGCACAGCACTGACGCCGCAGTGATGACCAGGCTCCGCCGCACGGAGGGCTCCTCTCACAAGGGGACCCCGATTCTAGGCGGGCGGGGGACTTGGATCATCCCGTCAGGGCGGCCAGCGTCCCCGACTCCTGCGCGAGGAGCACCGCCTCATGGCGGGTGCGGGCCCCGAGCGCCCGGAAGATCGCCATGATCTCCTGACGCACCGTCGACTCGCTGAAGCCGATGCGACGCGCGATCCCGGCGTTGGTCAAGCCGTCGTCGATGAGCCGGAGGATCGCAGCCTGCCGAGACGTGAGGGCCCTGCGCGCTCTGCCGTCCGGCGGTCTCGCCACGTGGGCGGGCTCGAAGGACCAGACGAGGACGAGCAGGTCCGACACGTGCCTCATGTGCCGGATGCACCGGGCCGGAAGGGTCGAGCTCGCATCGAAGTCCACGATGATGCCGCCGTACGTGCGTCCCGGCGCCGCGATCGGGAGGGCCACGTAGCGGAGTCCGGCATCCGAGGCCCGCTCCCTCATCCCCAGGAGGCAGGTCCCCTCCAGGATGGCGACCGCGAGCGGGTCGTCATCCCAGACCGTGAGCCGGCGTGAGCGCTCGTCGTCTTCTGCCGCCGGCCCGAAGGCCCCCAGCATCCGCAGGCCACCTCCGGAGTCCACGGCTGCGATCGCACACGATCGCGCCCCGAAGTCCCGAAGGCCCGTCAGCGTGAGGTACTCGGCGAAGTCGTCCATCGAGGGACGCAGCTTCAATACGTCGATCACCCCCGCGTTCCTGGCCATGGCCGCCTCCTTTCGCAGCGCCGTCACCGTGTGGCCTGAGTCCACCATCGTGACTCCTGGGACGATTCGCAGCACACGACACCGACGTCATGGGCCATGGCCCGTCCATGTCCGCCGTCCCTGTCCGCCGACCGACTCGTGTCCCTCGGGTCATGGACAGCCGGGGTGCGACGGCCGCGGGACCGGCTAACCTGCCTCCATGGCCGTCTACACCTGCCCCTCGTGCGACATGTCCGTCAACACCACCTGCGGCCACTGCGGCGCCGACCTCCGGGACGACGTCCTGGTGCTCGACAGCGGTGCGGAGGTGCGCATTGCCGAGTGTCCGGAGGGACACGGCAAGATCAAGTCGCCGCTGTGCTGCGGCAGCGACATGTCCTGCTCCGCCTGACACTTCAGGGGCCGGCGACATCCCGTCGACTGAGTTGGTCGTGGTCGGCGTAGATCATGCGGCGTAGGCGCATGGCCTCCTCGGTGGCCAGCGCCATGTCGTCGAGGTCCACTTCCCCCGACAGGATGGCCTGCATCCTGAAGTAGTCGTGGCCGTAGGCGCCGAACGGCACCAGCGCAGCGACAAAGTGGTCGTACACCCGCAGGACATCCACGATCTCGTCGATCTCCTCCGCGGTCAGCGTGTGCAGATCCAGGTCGGTGTAGTTCATGGGGGCGGGCCCGCGCACCACTTCGCGCATCCCGTCGAGGAGGTGTTGGCGATCCTCGTCCGACCAGCGGCGCATCGTGATCGTGCCCGGCGAGCTCTCCGACCCGATGCTGACGTCGACTCCGGGGGCGTCGCCGACCTCGCGCACGGCCTGGGGAACGTCCTGTTCGACGAGGGGCTGGCCCATCTGACGGTAGACCTCCGCGAGTTCGCCCGCATAGCGGCTAGGGAGAGCGACGGGACGCGGGCGATGCTCCAGTGGGAGATGGGCGCAGAGGATGGCGAATTGCCCCTCGTTGCCGTCGGAGCCGATCGGACAGATGCCGAGCAGCAGCCCGGTGGGCACGAACCCCGATCGAAGTGCCGTGGACTGGGAGTGCGTGTGGCGGGTGGTGAGCCAGGCCGCGACAGCCGGCGCCGGGAGATCGGGCAGCATCCCGAAGAGAGCCATATTGGCGAACAGCGCCACGCCCCGATCGCGGTAGTCAGGATGCACCACGAGTGCGCCTGCCTCGACGCACTCGCTGGACGCCGAGCGCAGGAAGGCAGTGTGGGCCACGACCCGGTCGCCGTCGAGGCCCACGACCGACAGCAGCCGCCCGCTCTCCCAGGCCTCCGCAAGCCGGTCGGGCTTGTAGAACTCCGCATGTGCATATGCGAGTCCGTAGTTCGCGTGCATGAGGGAGCCCACGGCGACCGCGTCGTCCGCCTTCGCCACCCGGAACACGAGGGTCTCCGGGTCGAAGTCCGGCCGAGTCTCTGCTACCTGGTCGTCCGCCGCGCGCAGCCCCTTGCACGGGACCCAGCAGGCCAGCCGCTTGCCCCCCTTCCCCAGGTTGCGGAGCCGGAGGTCGCTCACGCGAGCCGCGAGTGGAGACAGCTCGGGCGGCGGCGGATCGTCCGGGCCGCCGAAACTCGGCAGCGGTCGACCCACGTCGTGGACCTCCAGATGCACGCCGTCCTCCTCGGCGCGGGCAATCACGGTCAGCGGCCCCCGATGATCCTCGTAGGCCGCGGTCAGCACCCAGCGGACCATCCCGGCCAGCGCCTCCGAGACCTCGAGTGCTGCGGCCTCACTCGCGCCGCGCCCCAGCGCGAAGGCGCGCACGGCCGCAACCCCGGCGCCCGCGTCGATGTGCGCCCTGGCGATCTCCACCCGAAGCCGTTCGTCCACGACGACGAGCATAGACGTGCCTTCGCCCTGCTAGCCTGCGCGCGTGACCGACGAGCGCATGCAGTTCCACCGCATGGACGACATGACCACGGAGGACTTCTCGATCCTGCGCCAGGTCCACGAGGAGAACCTCGCGGCCCTTCCCGACCTCCTGCTGAGCCTGCTCGACGACCTCGGGGGAGACGAGGCGTACCCCGTCGATCGCCGCACCCACAGCCTCCAGGCCGCCACCCGGGCCCTGCGTGACGGCCGCGACGAGGAGTACGTCGTCATGGCGCTGCTGCACGACATCGGCGAGACGCTGGGGCCGCTCAACCACGGCGAGGTGATCGCGGCCATCCTCAAGCCGTTCCTCAGCGAGGCAAACTACTGGACGCTGGAGCACCACCCCCTCTTCCAGACGTACTTCTACGGCAGCCACGTCGGGATCGACCCCAACGGCCGTGACATCTACCGGGACAACCCCTACTTCGACCGGACAGCGGAGTTCTGCGCCCTCTACGACGAGGTGTCGTTCGACCCCGACTACGCCAACGAGCCGATCGAGACGTTCGTCCCGATGGTCCATCGGGTGCTGTCGAAGACGTGGGCCCCGCCCAGCGGCTCGACGTCCTAGGGAAGGCGGGGGCGCCGCTGCAGGCGGGACTCGGGCGGCGGTTAGACTCGACTCCCGCAAGGCGCCCGTAGCTCAACGGATAGAGCATCTGACTACGGATCAGAAGGTTAGGGGTTCGAATCCCTTCGGGCGCGCCCTGTGAAGTCCCGGGACACCCGTTAACGATGTCCCGGGACTTCACATGGCGGAGGCGGAGGGATTTGAACCCTCGATGGGGTTTTAGCCCCAAACCCGCTTAGCAGGCGGGCGCCATAGACCGGACTAGGCGACGCCTCCGTGTCGATTTCGACCGGGTAAGGCTACCGGGTCAGGCCATGACAGGGCACACTGCTGTCGCGTGAGCCCAGAAGACCCCGAAGAGCCGACCCTCGTCATCGACTGCGGGGGTGGCGGCATCAAGGGCACCGTGCTCGATGAAGCCGGCACGATGCGAGCGCAGCCTATCCGCGTCCCCACCCCGTACCCGCTGTCGACGGACCTGTTCGTGGGCACACTGGCCGAACTCGCTGGCCGCCTCCCGCACGCCATGCGCGCCACGGTCGGCATGCCGGGCATGATCCGCCACGGCGTGGTCGTGTCGACGCCCCACTACGTCACGGTGCGGGGTCCCCGCACGCGCGTCGACCCCGCCTTGATGGCGCAGTGGAACGGCTTCGATGCGCGCGAGGCGCTGAGGGAGGCCCTGGGGATCCCCGTCCTGGTCCTCAACGACGCGGAAGTGCACGGGGCCGGAGTCGTTGCCGGCAAGGGACTCGAGCTCGTGCTCACGCTCGGCACGGGACTGGGCTGCGCGCTCTTCGACGGTGGCCGCATGGCTCCCCACCTGGAACTCTCCCAGGCTCCCGTGCGATGGGGCCTCTCCTACGACACCTACATCGGCGAGCACGAGCGGCGCCGCCTCGGCGACAGCCTGTGGTCGCGCCGCGTCGTGCGCTGCGTCGACGGGCTGCGTCCCATGTTCCTGTGGGACCGCCTCTACATCGGGGGCGGGAACTCCCGGCACATCACGCCGTCGCAGGTGGCCAAACTCGGCGACGACACGATCATCGTTCCCAATGCCGCCGCCCTCGTCGGGGGCGCCCGGGCCTGGCAGATGCAGACCGACTGCCCGGGGTCAGGCCCGTCGCAGGATCGGGCGGGTGAGACAGGTGGGCCCGCCCTCGCCCTTGGTGATCTCGCTGGCCTCGTAGACGTGGACGTCGCATCCGCGGGCAGCCAGCAGGCTCGCCGTGGCGTCGTTGCCCGACGCGATGACCACGACCCCGGGTGCCATCGCGAGGACATTGCAGCCCAGCGTGAGCCAGTCCTCCTCCGGTACGGCGACGAGTTCGACGCCGCGGCGCCGAAGTTCCTGGAGCATCGCCACCGGTGCGAGGCGCTCGTACACGACCGCGAGATCCTCGCGCACCGGCGATACGACCGACATGAGGTGCAGGCACCACTCCGGCCCCTGATCGTGGGGGACGTCGTAGACGGCCACGCGCACTCCCCGGGGTGTCAGGATCGCTTCCAGCTGTGCGACGGCAAGGGCATTCGTTCGGTACGAGCGGCCCACGGCCAACGTGGAGTCGTCGCTCCTGAACATGTCACCGCCGTCGGCGGTGGCGTCGCCGGCGAGCTGCGCGATCGTGGGCACGCCCGCCTGCGCCAGGTCAGCGGCGAGGCGCTCGCCCTCGCCCACGCGGGCCGCCTTGGCGGAGCGCAGCGTGATCACGCCGTCCGACACCACGAAGGCAGGGTCGTAGACGAAGCAGGAATCGGGCAGGCCCTCCAGGGCCGGCAGCGCCACGACCTCCGCGCCCAGTCGCTCCAGGAGACCGGCGAACTCCGCGTGCTGCTCGAGGAGGAGGTCGACATCGAGCGGCTCGGCCCAGTGCGCGCGGGCGAAGTCGCACCCGCGCGCCGGCGCGCGAACCGCCACGCGTCGCAGCGGCGCCATCATCGAGGTAACCCCGTAGTCCATGTCGCTCCCTTCGCCGGTGAAGGCTACCGGGTCATGCGCGCGAGCAGAGACGTCAGGCGCACCTGGTTGTAGCGCAGCACGAGGAAGAAAACCATGTTGCCGACCCCGACGATGAGGAACCACAGCACGATCAACTGCCACGGGTTGAAGGGAACGATCACGAGGAACGTGAACGCCGACAGGAAGTGCACCCACTCACCGCGGCGAACCTCGATGAGGTAGGCGCGCAGGCTATCGGCGTCGAAGCCGAAGAGGTTCGCCTTGCTCTCGCCGCCCATCCACGAGCCTCCCTCGGGCAGCCACTTGGCGAACCAGGGGATCCCCACGCGCCGGTAGCGGGCCACGCGATCCCATCGGGTCAGCCGGAGGGGGCCGACATCGCGAGAGAACCAGCGGTCGGGGCATCGCGGGGCAACGAACCCGATGAGGAGCGCCAGGGCAACGAGGACGACCAGGTCGACGAGGAGGAGACGCAGCGTCTCGCCCGGATCCAGGACGCCCACGGCACCAGGATTCCACGGCCTCGTTGACCCCGGTCAGACCGGTCGATGAACAGACCTGGGCTCTCGGCGCGACGAGATCGGGCGAGCATCGGGAAGAGAGGGACAACGGGCAGGAAGGCAATCGTGCAGAGAGGACTCGTCGCCGGTGTCGTCTTCGCGCTGGTGGCGCTGTTCGTCGGGGTGGCCACCGCCCAGGGCATGAGCACGGACATCGCCGGGAGCGCGTCGGCCATCACCGCGTGCGTGAACCGCTCGAACGGGGACGTGCGGATCTTCCGCAATGGCGCCTGCGCGATCGAGGAGAAGCGCGTGAGCTGGGCGATCAGCGGACCGCCCGGCGCCCGGGGCCCAGCGGCAGGACACGTCCCGTCGGGGACACGGGACCGACAAGGCCCCCGGGACCGACGGGACCGGCCGGAGACACAGGACCGACGGGACCGGCCGGCCCACCCGGGCCCGCGGGGGAGAGGGGCCCGGTGGGGGCCGACGGCCCAGCCGGACCCACCGGACCAGCCGGACCCACCGGCTCAGCCGGTGCGACGGGCCCGACGGGATCGCCCGGGGGGTTCGGCGCCTACGGCAACTTCGTGGACACCGTCACCCAGACCAACACGTCGGCCGGCAACCCCCTCCCTTTCCGACTGCGGACCACGCTCGACTCCGGCGGCGTGACGATCGTCGACGACACCAAGATCACGGTCGACCGCTCCGGGCTGTTCAACATTGCCTTCTCCGCCCAGGTGACCAAGACCGATCCCGGGACCGACACGATCTACATCTGGCTGCGCAAGAACGGCGTGGACGTGCCTGATTCCAGCACCGGCCTCGTCCTCGTGGGCGCTGGCGCCAAGCAGGTCGCCGCTTGGAACTTCTTCGTCGATCTCCTCGCAGGTCAGCATGCAACGCTGATGTGGGGAAGCCCCGACTCCGCGGCGCAGATCCTCTACGAGGGCCCCGGGACCAACCCCTCGCGTCCCGCGATCCCCTCGGTCATCATCACCGTCAATCAGGTGGGCTGACCCGGCGGTCGCCCCACGCCGCCGACCCGCGCCATCACCCGCGACCCGAACCGTGCCACAGTGGTCGGATGGCCGACGACGCGGACGCGTTCTCCCCTCCGCTGACCGGGTGGACACGGATCTCCCCGAGGCTCGCCACCGCTCGGCGGCTCACCCTGGTCCTGGCCTACGCCCTCGTCGTGGCAGCAGGGATCGCCCTGGCACTTAGCCCCCTTCCGAAGGCGTGGCTGGTCGCCTACGCCGCCGCGGCCCTCCTGGCGCTCGGCTGGGCCTGGTGGCTCATCGGGCGTCGGGTCGCGTCCTACGGGTTCGCCGAGAGGGACGACGACCTTCTGGTGGTGAGCGGGATCCTGGTGCGACGCCTCGTGATCGTGCCGTACGGCCGGATGCAGATGGTCGACCTGCGCGCGGGACCGATCGATCGCTGGCTGGGCATCTCCACGGTTCAACTGCACACGGCCGCCGCCACGACGGATGCCACCATCCCCGGCCTCACCCCCGAGGACGCGGTGGCGCTGCGCGACCGGCTGGCGGCGCGCGGCGAGGAGCGCTCGGCAGGCCTGTGACGCAGCCGCGACGGACCCACCCGCTCACGCCCCTCGTGCAGGCAGCACCGAGCCTGGCCTTCGGCGTGATCTTCCTCCTCGGCCCCGGAAGGGCGCTTCTCTCCCAGCGCGTGGGGCCGGGGATCCCCCTCCCCGTGCTCGTGCTGCTCGGCTCGGTCGGGCTGTACGTCGTCGTCGCGGCCGTCTCGTGGGCCTCCTGGTCCCGTCGCACGTACTGGATCGACGCGGACGGCGACCTGCGCGTGGACTACGGGCTGCTCCAGCGATCCTCGAGGCGGCTGCAGCTCGCACGGCTGCAGCGCGTGGACATCGTGTCGCCCCTGGGGGCCCGAGCCGCGGGGGGCGTCGAGCTTCGCGCCGAGGTCGCGGGCGCCACGGGATCGCGCATCGTCCTGCGCTACCTCACCCGCCCGGTCGCGGAGGAACTCCGCGAGCAGATCCTCAGCGTGGCCCGCCCGACAGGCCCCGCCGGTCCCGCCGCGTCACCGCAGCCCGATCATGCGGAGAGCCTGGCGATCGTTCCTGCGGGCCGGCTGCTCGCCGGCCTGCTCATGCGGTCGGTCACCGCTGGCCTGCTCATCGCCAGCGTTGTCTTCCTCACGGTCACCGTGATGACCGAGGGCGCGACGGGCCTCGTGCTCGCGATCGTCACCGGGGGCGTCCCGATCCTGTCGGTGGCCGGGGAGTTCCTCGCCAACTACGGGTTCCGCGTCGATCGCACCACCGACGGGCTGCGCATCCGCCGCGGCCTCGTGTCCACGCAGGTGCGCACAATCCCTCCCGACCGGGTACACGCGCTGGGCATCGTCGAGCCGCTGCTGTGGCGCCGCCGCGGGTGGGTACGCGTCACGGTCACCGTAGCCGGAGCCGAGGGGGATGCCTCCGACTCGGGACCCGACCTGCTCATCCCCGTCGCCCCCCGGGAGGAGGCCCTGCGGCTAGTGGCCGAGGTGCTCCCGGGGGTCAACGTCGAGGGGCTCCCGTTCGTGTGCGCGCCGGAACAGGCACGGTGGCGATCCCCGCTCTCCTGGCGATCACTGGCATGGGGCGGCAACTCCGAAGTGGTCGCATCGCGGGAGGGTCGCGTCACGCGGCGCACCTCGGTGGCGCCGCACGCACGCGTCCAGTCCGTGCGCGTGACCGAGGGACCTTGGGAACGACGCCTCGGCCTCGCCTCGCTTCACGCCGACATCGCCCCGGGCCCGGTCCGCATCGTCGGGAGGCACCTGCCCCGTGCTGACGTGCGGATGCTCGCCGACGATGAGGCATCGCGGATGCGCGAAGCCCGCGCCGGGAGGGAAATCCCGGGAGTATCGTGACGCGCGTCACGACCCTCGGAGGCAGCCATGGCACGCGCCCGTTCCGCAGTCACTCGCATCGGTGGTCCCGGCGCGCGCGCCCGCGCGCTCGGCATGGGCGGCGTTCCCTCGGGCA